>JANODQ010000159.1:0-1780 GCA_031412775.1 Pirellulaceae bacterium
GCATTGGATAGAACCTCAGCGGGAGTTGTCTGCCAGCGGCTGGTCACGAGCGATTGCGCTTCACAACCAGTCAACTCCGTTAAAAGACTCGCTCGCTCTCGTGACAAGAGATGTTCTGCTGTTTGAGTCGCTGAAGGATGGTGTGCAGCGATCGATCGATGAACATGGCGACAAGCACGATTCCACCGCTAGAATGATTTCCAATATTCCAATGTTCTTAAAGACTCATAAGGAACTTGAGAAGCTCAACCAGATTCAAGATCCAAGACTTTGCCTTTGGCTCGACGCTCAGCAAAGCATTCATAGTAAATTCTTTGATGCCTTGGACCAATGGCTACTCGCCAATGATATCGGGCTCAGGCAATGCGAAGATCGTCTCAAAGACTTACTAAGCTCATTAACAAAAACTCCATTGATCGAAGTTTCTGAAGAGCAAAAGCGGAATCTTGAGCTCGCATGGACGCTGCATGACGAGCAGTCAATGCTCCTACCTAACTTAGACTGGATAATGCGACACGAGCCGTGGCTTACGAAGGATATGCAGATCCGAGGCGACGAACTTCGGAACCTCGCTAACGATCTTATTAAACTTCACAACGACCTTGTGCAAGCTCCCCCACAGGGTACGCTCATCGGCAACGACCGATTTAAGCCAGTCAATGACTTGCAAGCCCGATGTAAAACCTTTCAAAAGCAGATATTGAGATCGGCGGAGGAGCTTGCCGATATCCAGGTTTCGATCGAACCAGAGTCCAGACGAAACATGACACTTTGGCTACAACAACCGATTGATTTGCCCGGTGACACTCGGAGCGTTATTCGCGACAAGCTGGTGAATCACTTGTCTGCTCAATCCCTCGTCGCTCCCCCTATCCCGGACACTTTCGCGAACGATTCATCTGAGATCGCTGATACGAAATCAAATACAAACCGAGAAGTAGATGTAAGTCTATTCGATTCCGGATGGTGGCAAGCCATGAGCATCGAGCGAAGCGCAAGTGATTCGGTAGACGATTTGCTCCGAGAACTAGAAGGTCAAGGTCACAACGCTGCGGTGAATCGAAAGCGTTCCCTGGGTATCCAAGCGACTTTGGCCAGCGGGATCGCGAATACGGTCTCGAAGTTCACGAAGGATTCAGGGAAATTTTCTGAAGCAAGAAATGAAGCGTGGCGACTCGCCTGGAGCAGTCGTCTACTCGCACCGTTTATCGTTCAGAACCGTTCTAAGGAGATTTGCGGTACACGCCATCATTGGGCGATTGCCAGTCAACTTTCGATGATTGCACTCGCCAAGCAAACACTCGACGATTTTTGGGTGCAACCCAAACCTTCGAACAATCCGAATGCGAAAGAGTTCTACGCAATTCTGGCAAATAATTTCTTACGCCAAGCAGAGGACTTTCCTCGTTCGACCAAAGCAATCGAAGCTGGCCTTTCGTCCAACGCTTTGACGAAAGGCTTTGAGAACACTTTTAAAGACAAAGATTCAGCGTCGCGAACATGGCAGAAGACTATCTGGTCAAGCATCCCCTCGACCCCCGTTGAAAACGCCACACTTACCCTTTCCTTTAACACGCCCGCGATTGAGGCTGGAACGATTCTTAGTGGCAACTTCCCTGATGCACCACTTTTAGTATCAAGACAAAAACCCGCGCCTCAGGTCCGAGTGGATGCTGCAAAACTCAACAACGCAAGCCCGATGAAAGCATTTCTGCGAGGACGAGCTTCTGAACGAACTGTTGAGCTGTCCGGAGTCACCGTTGAGCCCGAGTCGCGGCTG
>JANODQ010000160.1:0-6514 GCA_031412775.1 Pirellulaceae bacterium
TCAGGTGTTTGCAGGAAGCATTCGTTGTTCATGACCCAACCACGAAACGAATCCATTGACTCGCCAGCGTTGTTGACGCTCACGAGTAGATTAGCTTCCAAGATATCTTCGCGGAGCTCAGCCTGTTCTAGCGTGACATTCAGCTTTCCTACGGTTTGCGACTTGGCTCCAGTTTTCTCGAGCTCATCAAATTCAACCGAAACAACACCGCCTGGAATCATCGCCTCGATTGTTCCTTGAAGCCGCAGCGACTTAGCCTGCCGCGAGGGTGCGTGGAATTGAAGGTTGGCTTCGATGGCATGAGCACCCGCTGGCGAATACTCCGGCGAGGATTCTGGAGAAGTCGCACGCAAGATCTCGCCGTTATCACATTCTGCGAAGGCGGTCTTCATTGGAAAGCGACAGTACACAGGTTTCAGACGTGGCTCCCAAGCAACTTGCAAGTCAATCGAAAGACTGCTCAGTCCGACTCGTTCAAGCGAACGCGTCGCGGAGATACGTGTCGGTTGGAATCGAAAGATTCCAGCATAGCCGCGGCGTAAGGCTTGCTCGTTTGAAGCATCAGCTACTCGATTGTTCTTGGGCACTAACCGCAACCCGAGCGTATCTGCAAAAGGGTCAGCTCTCAGGCTCAAATCATCCAAGACACGATCTAATGCTTCCCAAAAAGGAGTCGACTCAAAATCGACTTCGATATCGTCCGTCGGTGCCTTGTCGATGATCAGTGTGTTTCCTGTCTGATCCATAATCTCAATCAACGCGTCTGCTCCAATGATGCTTCCTTGCAAAGTCACTACCGATGGCTTGGCGAAGGCCTCAATCACTTTCGACTGCAGCACGCCTCGTACTCGATCGAGTGTTTCGCGTTGTTCAAGTGGTGCACTGGTTGGCAGAATTGGAATCTGCATCAAAACATCGGGTCCGATCTCCAGCAGTTTGTGCTCGGCATCGGATCGTTGCTGGGCAGTTCCTTCGATCAGTTTTTGAAACAATGCTTGATAGGATTTTTCAAGTTCATTCGGTTCTTGATTCTGCGCGAACGCGAGATTGGCTTGAGTCCAAATACTCAAGCCAATCATGAAAAACAGAAAGTGTTGCAGATAAGACATTCGCATGAGATAAGAACGTTAAAGTCTTTTTGAGGATAATGCAGGAGGCATCATTTAATGATAACCGGATTTATCGACCAGCTAGCGTAAGATAGTGAGGCGAGCGGCGGATTTCAGGATTCCACTGGAAGCTATTGAAGATGAGTTTGGACACGGACTGCACGGAAGACACGGAGTGTTGCTTTAATAGCGTAATCTCTATGTGGCTCTTGCAATTCGTGTCCCAACAAACTTCTAACCCTATTAATTTAGGACTTAACAAGCTGACATTTCCCATGCTTTTGCTGCGTCGACAAGATGCCCGTTGGTCCTGGTTGGACTGATGAAACCTGAGCCTCAGGCGTTAGCCGCGTTCTTGAACTCGGCTAATGCCTGAGGCTCAATACTTTTGTGCTCATATCTTTCCGGTTGCTTACTATTTCGTGCGCCAGACCTTTTGCAAGCAGTTTGCCAAGCAAGCCAGTCGAGGCGGAACAATCCGCATATTGCGTCCGGAATCTCAGAAATCGCCGAGTTGACGTGATCGATTTCGGCGTCGCTTTGACTATTATATAGAAGGTGTTTCCGTTACGAACTGCGCACAGGGTTGCCATCTCCTCTTCGGTATCCAACGAAAAAATCTGACTATGAAGAGCTGTTTTCGATCGTTATTGGCTTCGGTCATGTTAGCCGCAGTGTGCTCGTTGGGCGTACTAGCAAGCTTCGTGCAAGGCGAAATCGTTTCGATTATTCCGAGTATCGACAACTCGATTTTCAGCGAAAATTCGAATAGTAACGCCTTGGGAAGTATTTTCGCTGGTCGCAATTCCTCCAGTCAAATCCGACGCGGACTTCTTCAATTTGACATCGCTGGAAGCATACCTTCTGGTGCCACGATTAACTCGGTGAGCCTAGAGCTTTTTCAGTTGTCACGCGGCAGTGGCGCGATCCCCGAAACTTACCAGCTCAATCGTCTTCTAACGTCATGGGGCCAGGGTACATCGCTCGGAACGGGCGGGGGTGGATCGGGTGCGACAGCAACGTTAGGGGACGCTACTTGGAACCATCGATTTTTTTCGACAGACTTTTGGGCGACGCCGGGCGGGGACTTTGGAGCGATCAGTGGTACGGCAACCATCGGGACTTCGACCAATACTTTGTACACTTTCGCCTCCCAGCCGGGGTTGGTGACTGATGTTCAGAATTGGTTGAATTCTCCCTCGACTAATTTTGGCTGGATTCTTCGGGCTTCAAGCGAGTCCACGCCATCGAATGCGAGGTCGTTCGCTTCGAGCGAGAGTGCGATAGCAAGCCAAAGGCCGACGCTCACGATTGACTATACGGCAGTACCCGAACCAGGATCCCTCGCATTGGTTGTGGCTGCCGTGGCTGTCGTCTTTTCCCGTCGCTACGGGCGTCTGGGTCGCATGAGAATGACCTTAATACGTCTAAAACGAAGAGTCCCTTTTCCAAGTGTTTCGCCGTGAGCCGTTCGACGAAACCCGTCAAACTAGGGGAAAAAGCTTGCCAAGATCCGCATTCCTTGTAAACTCAAGGGAGTAAGAATATTCGTTACCTGCGGTTTTGGTGGAACATCTTCGCTATCGAGCTTGCTTGGATGGGCTTCGTTCACAAGGATGAGAACCGCGATAGGGCCGGCGTATGCAGAGAGTTTTTGGCTTAGGGGGCAGCTTAATAACTTAACAATTTGTAGAGATATGATATGTGGGTCGTGCCTCAGGCATTGGTTAACGACTCACGATTGCGAGAGGTCATGAAGAATAGCTTTGTATGTTTGCTGATCAGCTCTATTTTTTTGAGCATTGACAGTTCTTTCGCTAACGCAGCACTGATCGTGCTGAATCCAAGCAAAGACAGCTCAATTTACTCGGAAAACAATTCGGCCAATGGAACCGGGAGCCTTTACGTAGGCCGTACAGGGGAGATTGCAAAGCCCTCCGCCATCCGCAGGTCCCTTGTTCAATTCAATTTGTCTAGTATCCCGGCCGGGGCTACAATTAACTCGGTGGAGTTTCAGTTTACGCTCTCGATATCCGCCAACGGCAGCCCGCAGGATTTAGCACCTGACTTGCTCTCGCTGCATCGCCTTACAAAAAATTGGGGCGAGAGCACTAACCCCAATGTACGCGGTTCCGGACGCACCGGTGCAGCAGCAGTCGTTGGTGTTGATTCGACATGGAGCTCCGCCTTTCACAACACATCCGCTTGGACGACTTCTGGTGGTGATTTTGCATCGCAGGCGAGCGGAACGATTACGCTGACGCGGCCGGACGGACCAAATACTGAGTATACATTTGCTTCCGAGACGGGAATGGTCGCTGACGTTCAAAACTGGGTCAACAATGGAAGTTCCAATTTCGGATGGATGATGAAATATGAAGATGAAGATGCATTGCAAAAAGCGCGAGGTATCTATTCCCGAGAAGCACCGGTGGCCTCCCTTCGGCCCACTTTGACAATCAATTTTACAGCCGTACCAGAGCCAAGTGCTTATCGACTTTTAGGTGTTGCGGCGGCCGTTTCATCCGTCTGGCGATTCCGTCGGCGATCTGTTCGACTTGCTGGGTGTAAGTTGTTTTGTAAGAAATAAGTCAGTCGCTTCCTGTTAAACTGTGCCGTCATGTGGCCCGAACTTCATCCTCTTCATCGAAGCTAGTTGAATGTTAACCAATCGAATTCTTTTGATCGCTAGCGCTTTTTCACTAGCGATGTACACGGGCGCGTTGGCTCAGTTGGACCTTCTACCATCGATCCAAAGGGGAACGATTGGTGTCAACTTAAATCCGGTTGCTACTGGGCTAGGTGGCCCCGCGTACGCGATCAACGCGCCAGGTGACCCCAACCGTTTGTTTGTGGTTGAGCAATTAGGACGGGTCCGCGTCGTTCAAAATGGCAGCCTTGTTTCGACTCCTGCTCTGGATATTCAAAGCCGAGTAGCACCTCCACTAGTCACTACAAGTGTCAATGACGAACGTGGTCTCCTCGGCCTCGCGTTCCATCCCGGGTACAACACGCCAAGTAGTGTGGGCTACCGAACGCTTTATACGTTTGGAAGCGAACCAGTGGGGACCGGTGTGACGTACCGTGCTCCAAATACAACCGGCAACACGCTTTTTCCGGGAACACAAACTCAGACTTACAAGATGGTGATCAATGAGTGGAAGCAAGATGCCTCCAATCCGAACATCATCGATCCGAGTTCGCGGCGAGAAGTCTTTTCGTATGGGAAGGTGGAAACTAACCATAACGGCGGTACCATTGCGTTTGGACCCGATGGTTACATGTATTTAGGAACCGGTGATGGTGGAGCTTCTTACGACACCAATCGTTTTACTAGCGGCTCAGTGGTCGGAAGTCATATTGAGCCGGGGGGAAATGCTCTAAATTTATCGACGCCATTAGGAAAGATGCTCCGCATTGATCCAGTCGCTCCTGCGTTAACTTCAACGAGCTTAGACTCAGTGAGTAGTAACGGACAATACAGGATCCCCGTGACAAATCCATTTCAGGGTTTGAACCAAGTTCCAGAAACTTACGCTTATGGACTTCGCAATCCGTATCGATTCGCTTTCGACGATCGTCCTGGCGGATCTGGACAACTGATTGCTGCAGACGTCGGACAAGGGAACATCGAGGAAATCAATAGCATTGTCAACGGCGGTAATTACGGATGGCGAAATAAAGAAGGTACGTTTAGTGTTAATTTCACCTCGCCAGACCCACTGAGAGGGAACACGATACTAGGCTCGATAGGCGTTAACAGCCCGGAAGCCCCTGGATCGCTCATTAAAGATCCGATCAGGGGGACGCTAGGATACCTTCAATACGATCATGAAGACGGTATCTCGATCACCGGCGGATTCGTTTATCGAGGATCGGAAATCCCAGAACTGGTCGGTAAGTACGTATTCGGTGATTTGGCTTTAAGAACAGGTCCTCGAGCCGATGGTCGATTGTTCTATGCCAACCTTGAAACCGGGATCATCAATGAGTTTCTTCTCCCGCAATTCTCCAGTGGGATATTGCCAGGCGGTGAGATACTTTATGGATTTGGCCAGGATTTTAATGGCGAACTCTACGCGCTAACGCAAGCAAGCGGGGTGGCGTCTGGAGCCATTCGTCCTTCTACTGGAACACTTGGAGGAACGATGTATCGGATCAGTGCCGTACCAGAACCGACTAGTATCGTTCTGTTGCTAGGGGCTGCCGGGGGATTTTTCTTTGCTCGGCGGCGATGGCGCCAGTAGGTCGTTTCCTGCCGGGAGCGACCAGTTTGGACGTTCCACAAGAGATGTGGATCACTCTCGGCGAGAGTGACCTACTTAATAAATCATTGTCTTATTGGGCTCGCCTGATTTTTCGTAGACATACTTGGGTACTGCGAAACCAGGGAGCCGCTTAGCCATCTGGACGATCAGTTGCTTGCCATCAGTGATCGGTACTTCAAAGTGGGCTGCCGATTGGACTGGGTCTAATTGATGCAAGTAATAAGGAAGCACGCTCGCTTCGAGTAGTTGTTCACTAAGCTCCACTAGCGATTCAATGTCGTTGTTGACATTTCGCAAAAGGACCGATTGATTTAGTAAGACGGCACCCGTTTCCCGAAGGCGTTTTACCGCCTCAATTACATCGTCATCGATTTCGTTTGCGTGATTGATATGGAGCACGATCCATTTTGATAGCCGTGATTCGGCGAGCATCTTCAAGAGCGATGAAGTGATGCGGCTTGGAACCACGACTGGGAATCGGGTGTGTATGCGAAGTCGTTTCAGATGAGGGATTCTTTCGAGTCGTTCAACGAGTTGGCTTAGCACGGAATCGACAATCGACAGCGGGTCACCACCGGAAAGAATGACTTCGTCGATCGACGAGTCGTCTTCAATCGCGACCAGTGCCGGTTCCCATTCGTCGATTGACTTGGGGGCGGACGAATAAGGATAGTGGCGTCGAAAGCAGTATCGACAGTGAATTGCGCAGGCACCGGTGGTGACCAAGAGGACTCGTCCGTGGTATTTGTGAAGCAATCCCGGAGCCAGTTCGACTTTGGAATCGCCGACTGGGTCTGAAACAAAGCCAGGCGTTACGATTTCTTCTTTTGGATCTACCCACACCTGTTTCAAAAGCGGATCATTCCAATCGCCTCTTCGCATCCGGCCCGCAAACTCGCGAGTGACGAAAAGAGGGAAAGTAAGGGGATTCCCTGAGCCGACGGCGCTAGCCACGGGTTTAGAGTTTCTAGCAATTTCAAACTCGGTACCTGCGCCACCCGCGGCTAGCGCCGTCGGCTCACAACCCCTTCGTCGACGAACGCAGCAGAAACGTTTTTCGGGTATCAGTTACGCAACGTACTTTTTATCCAAGCGCGCTACCCGAAAAACAAGCTTTACATCTTACTCTGTCACATC
>JANODQ010000161.1:0-1941 GCA_031412775.1 Pirellulaceae bacterium
CAGCCAAGTCGAGTGGTGACGATGCAAAGTGTCGTTCGAGAGTTACAAGCACTCGATCGATGACGCCGCTAGGACGAAGATGATTCCAAAGATAGCGGACGGACGCCGGTAAGGCAGCGTGTAGCTCTTCTTCCAATGGCACGTTGGCAACATCAAAATCCAGTCGTAGTTGACTTAGGTTTCCATCAGTGCAATCGCATTGCCCTTCGCAATTGATTCGGGCGCTATCGTTACGCCCTCGAATACGCTCTAGCACAATCGACGAATCATTGACGTAAACTTTTCCTTGCACATCAAAGATAGGGTATCGAAATTCCGAGTAACGAATCGCTCCGTTGTAGAATGATAAATCAACATCCTTAGACAAGTGATCGGGATTCTCAACGGTCCTTACAAAGCGCGCCTTCTCGACATGAACGGTTCCGCTGGGGGTCAAGGAGCGAACAAATCGCTGCACCGAAGTTTCCTGTTGATCGCGAGGAGTCAACGCATTAACCAGTGCATTATCGATCGGTACTGGGCCATCGCTTTGCACAGAGAAATCGATGGACCAACGCGGAACGGCTTTTACGAGTTTCAGCGACCCGCGTACCGTTTCACCATTCGCCTTTCCAACAAGATTCGGAGCCAACAAAACTCCATCGCGGTAGGAAAAATTACCTTGGATTTGGTTTACTGGATAGGGAAAAACATCTGCGTTGACAGAGCCGTTTCTCGCAAGGACATCCAAGGTCGGTGTCCACTTCGTTCCGTCATAGGCCATGCCAACAGTCGCATCGACTTCACCAGTGACTTGGAATTTGCGCCATTGATCTTGAAAAACAGCGGGCAACGAGTTGTAGAGTCGCTCATCCAAAGGAAGCGATTTTACGATTAACCTCGCAACGAGCGGAGCACCTACTGCGAAACCATGTAGGTCGGTCTCCAATTCGAAGTTAGCTTTGCCGCTTCTGGCTGAGACCTGACGAATTTGAAGTAGGTTGTTTCGGCAGTAGAGTGCGCCGGTTAGATCTTCGAGCGGATAGGGGAGCTTGCGGTGCTGTAGGCGGCCTGAAGCAACGGTAGCGTGTACTTCGAACTGAGGGATAGCTTCGTTCGCTGTTTTTCGGACCGAGAAACTTGCTGTGCCGTGGCCTGTGAAGCCATCGACATGTTCAAGAAATGGACGTAGCTCTGCTGGTACGCGATCGAGCAACTGAGACGAAAAACTGAGTTGCTTAAGACTTCCGCCAAGAGACCATTGTTTCTTATCGCGAGAGAGACCGAACTTCATTTGCAAGCTGCTGAAGTAACTACTGCTAACACTCGCTTGCAGTACGACGCCGTCGGCTAATTCGACCTTAGTCGATTGGCTTGAAAGGATACTACCGAGCGAGTCGGTCTGTTCGGTAAGGGAGTATTGAGTGTCATTTGTCGCTTCATCGATAGATCGCATCGAGATGCTCAAATCGTGAAAGATTGTTTCCTTGGATGGATCGCTTTTGGTTTGCCCGAGTCGGATGATGCCGCGTCTGATTTCTACGGGTGGTATGTCCGCTGGCAGTGGCTCTCGTGACGTCAAGGTTTGGACGGACCATTGACCGTCTTCCATCGGCCATACCGAGAGCTCAATTGCATCCAGAAAGATGCTCTCGACGGGGATATCGCCTTGAGCCAAGCCAACTAGATCCATGGGGCCTCGCAGGATCATTCGAGGGATGCGGGCGATGACTCTAGGACCGTCGGGCGTTGGGATTGCGATCCGTAGCCCCTCCAAGACCAAACCGCGTCCCGACTCCAAATGTGCTGAATCAATTCGAACGAGATGATTCGGAAGCTTTTTGGCAAGGATGATTGCGACACGCGATCGAATGGTATCGTTGACGCGCGAATACAAGTAGTGATAACCGGCTAACGCAGCGATCGCGATCATGAGAAACCAAACGAAACGAATCTCCCAAA
>JANODQ010000162.1:0-1715 GCA_031412775.1 Pirellulaceae bacterium
GAGCGCGGCGAACCTTTGAGCGAAGAGGACAAGACCGCGCTAAGAAAATCTAAGCTCCTTTACACGGGGATGCGCGACTTCAACCCCGAACTGCCGCAAGCGCACTTCGCGCTTGCCAAAATCGCGCGGGCCATGGATGACGATGAAGAGGCTCTAGCAAATTTCAATCAAGTCATCCAAGTTTTGGCCCCGAAGAATCCGCGCTCCATGCCCGAAACCCTACTCCTCGCCGAAGCCTACGGCGAAATCTCCCGGATGATGGTGTTGAGGGGCCAACTGGAGGACGCAGGCAACGCCGCGGACATGGCCCACGAACTCGCCCCCGCCGACCCGAGATTCCGGGTGGACCAGGCTTCGGTTCTGATCCAGACAAAAAGAGAAAAAGAGGCCCTTGCTCTTCTGAATTCGATCTTAGAATCGTATCCAGAGGATCAAAGGGCCCTCTCGCTTAAGAAGCTTCTAGCTCTTTAGTTATCGGTTCCGCCAAAGTTGGCGATCACGATGTCAATGTCCGCTGCGTCCACTTCCCCGCTGAAGTCAACGTCCGGCCAGATAGTTGGACCGTTCGTAGAACCGCCAAACGCCGCGATCACCGCGTCAATGTCCGCCGCGTCCACTTCGCCCGAGCCATCCACGTCGCCGTTTTGCAAGGTGAAATTGGCCACTGTGCTCGAGCTCAAAGTCACGTTTTGAGACTTCTTGAGGAATGAGCCGGACTTGATCGTCAGCCGGTAATTTCCAGGTAGGACGGAAGCAGGCTTGTAGGTGTAGGCGCCGTTCGCCGCGACTGAAATGGGACCGCTGTGAGCCAAAACGCCGCCCGGGGAGGTCCGCAGTTCTGCGGTGCCCGTAAACGCTGCCGGAGCAGAAATATCCTGCCGGGTGATCATCCCCATCACCTTCAGATCCATCGGTGGATGGGTGATATGCTGAATATTTCGGAATCGCAACCGAACGCCGTTAATCGCCACTCCGCCCACGGTGCCACTGGCAGTGCCCGCGGTCATGTCAATGAAGTTCGCCGCGTCGCCGCCCGTGTAGGTTCCCCGCGTATCCGCCGAGTCCTGGAGGGTAGGGATAACTGCCGGAGGAAGCGTTGCAAAGTTGGAGCGCAATGAGCCAGTGGTAAGAACGTTGTTGACGTTGACGTTGACATCCACGGGGGTTCCGTTATTGTCGAATTGGGTGACGATCTGGTATCCGCCCGCCTGAGTGAAAGTCTGCGATATCGCCCAAGTGACCTGGTTGCCCACCGTCGTCCCGGTCAAGTTGATCGGTTGAGTGGAATTGAAGATTGGGTTGATCGCATTGAGGGGGATAGTGAAGTTAGCTGAGCCGGCTGTCTTCGGGATCAGAAGCTCGGTGACGCCCACGTTCTGCGTGTAGGGCACCCAGAAAATGCTGACTCGAACCTCAATCGCGACGTTCATGTCCACTTGGGTGTAGGGCGCCGGAAGGTTGTCGCCCACGCCCCATGCGATCCGAGTTGCCGACAAAAAATTGCCAACCTGAGCCGACGCCACGCCAGCAGCGAGACTCAATGCCGCAAGAAAATATAATTTCATAGCTACATGATAGCGGCAATTCATTAAATTTCCAAACTGCGCACGTAAACAGCGGGTAAATTCTCTTTGTCCTTGGGCTGACGCTGTCGTGGCGTCGGTGAAAATGGGGAAAGTCCGGTGAGTATCCGGCGCTGTGCCGCAACGGTAAAC
>JANODQ010000163.1:0-7682 GCA_031412775.1 Pirellulaceae bacterium
GCGGAAAGCATTTTTCCGAAACAGCCGGGCCGCGACTACGCGATGACGCCCTATTTGGAGCCCTTGAAAGACCTGCGCGATCATTTCACGATTTTTTCTGGCGTTGCGCATCCGGACGTCGATGGTGGCCATTCAAGTGAAGCGACCTTCCTTAGCGCGGCCCCACATCCAAAATCGCCAGGTTTTAAGAACAGCATTTCTCTTGATCAATATTTACTTGAGCAGCAACCCGCTGAAACTCGTTACGCGAATTTAAATCTCACTACCTCGAATTTACAAGAGAGTTTGTCGGTTTCGCGGAGAGGTGTAATGCTACCCGCCGACGATAAGCCGTCCGTTGTCTTTCGACGGCTTTTTGTAAACGGAACACCCGCAGAAGTTGCCGAGCAGACACACCGATTGTCGGAAGGACGTAGCATCATGGACTTGATGAGCGATGAAGCTCGTCGACTCCAGCGGCAAGTAAGCGCTCGCGATGGCGAGCGACTCGACGAATACTTTACTAGCGTACGCGAGGTCGAGCAAAGACTTTATAAATCGCAACAATGGGCTGTTCGACCAAAGCCCAACGTTCTTGCGAACCCACCAGCCGACATTCCGGGTGTTGCGGACTTTGCCGGCCAAACGCGATTGATGTTTGACTTGATGCATCTAGCCCTTGAGAACGACTCAACGCGCGTTATCACTTTTCGAATCCAAGGTCAACAAAGTGTGCCACCACTACCGGGTGTGAAGGAAGGTTGGCATAACCTCTCGCATCATGGCAAAGACCCGGAAAAGCTTAAGCAGTTGCATCTCATCGAGTTGGAGCAAATGAAACTACTTTCAGGCTTCTTACTCAAATTGAATTCCGTTCGGGAAGGCGGTTCATCCCTTCTCGATAGCATATCGGTTCTCTATGGTTCTAATCTTGGAAACGCTTCCAGCCATGATACGACGAACTTGCCAATTATTCTGGCGGGAGGAGGTTTTCGGCATGGGCAATATCTCGCCTATGATTCAAAAAACAATCAACCACTTTGCAATCTCTATGTCGCCATGCTTCGTCAACATGGTCTTGATGTGAACGCATTTGCGTCGAGTCAGTCCACCAGTTTGCCACAGTTTTCGTAAGCCGCAGTCCTCGTAGCGCAATTTCGTAGATGCTGGCTAAAACCGACTTTTCTAAAGGTGGATGTTCATCTCAAATGCAACTAGACGTGGTACTTGCTGCAGCAAAAAACTTCGTTGGGGGTTTGGTAGCCTAGTCGCTTTCGAGGTCGATTGTTTATTAGATTTTCGATTTCTTTAATACGCTGACTGCTAATCATGGCGATGTAAGTTCGCTTGGGTACGAATTGTCGAACAAGGCCGTTAGTATTCTCGTTTGTTCCGCGCTCCCAGGGACTGCCAGGCCGTGCAAAAAAGACTCCGTCGTGAATTATTTTGGCTAGTCGTGCGTGTTGCGCAATCTCTTTGCCGTTATCAAGCGTCATCGTGCAACGGAGGTCTTTCGGGAGATGCGAAAGTTGCTGACGCATTTTGCTAATGACCGTTGCTGATTTTAGATTCTTCACTTTGTTGAGTTTGAGAAGCCCGCTTCGTCGATCCGTTGTTGAGACCAGTCCACTTCGCTTACCAGGGCTTACGATCGTGTCCCCTTCCCAGTCGCCGCAACGGCTCCGCTCGTTAACGACGAGGGGACGGCCTGTTATGCTAACCGTAGCTGGTAAATGCCCACGGGAATCGTCTTTAGTGCAACGCTTACCGCGCCGGCGGAGATAGTTTTCCCAATGCGATCGCTCTTTGTCCTGCTTGATCCAGCGTTCAATCGAACTCCGCGACACTCGTTTCTTTGGCTCTGTTGTCGTTTGCTTCATCCTCCCAGCAATTTGCTCAGGAGACCAGTACTTGATGATTTGAGAACGAACCGCTTCGTTAACATCCTTCCGATCCATTTTTCGTACGAATGGCCTGTCGGAACGACGCTTTATAGATATGTCTTGGGCCTTCACCGCTAGGTATTCGCCGTGTATCGAATTCCGTTGAATCTCCCGGGAAATGGTGCTCGGAGGTCTTCCAAGCGACCTCGCAATCTCCGTAGAAGAAGCTTTTGAAATATCATCTGTGATATCTTTTCACGTTCCAAGAATGTAATGAGCATGTTGGTTGGGGAAGACTGTGATTTCGATAGCGAAATTTGAAAAAGTCAAGCGTCGCTATAAGCGGACGAAGCTGGATCGTCTGCGTGCTGAAATGTTCCGTGAGAGCGTCTACGATCCAAACGCACGAACACTGTATTTGTACCATCGAGTTATTGAAGGTGACTTTGGCCCTGGTTGGTCGCTTCAGTGGTCGAGTGTTTCTTCGCAGTTGGTCGATGCGACTACCGGTGGTCTTGGCAATGGAAGTTTTCCAGGGTTTATCAATGGGACTCGCGTTCTGATCACGCTTCCCGATAGTAGTGTGGAGGGGGGGCGTGTCGAAGGGTTTACATTCCAAGCTACGGTCACTGGCGGGAGTGCTTTTTCGGGCTACATCTTGCAACCCCGATTTGTTCCTGATGCATGGAATACATCGCTTCTGGGCGTCTCGCAAATGAAGCTGACAGATGCCTTTAAGGATGGTTCGGAGTACTGGACCGAGTACGGTCAAACCTATAATCCACAAGATCTCACTCAGCGAAGCGAATACATGCTCCAGACAGCCGATGGCAAGCGGTACTCGATCAATCCAGCCACCGGTGCGATGAAGAGTGTTATTGATAACAATGGGAACACGCTCACTCGTGATGATTCGGGAATCTATTCCAATCGAGGTCGATCGCTGTCGTTTACCCGTGACCAACGCGGAAACATTACACGTATCACCGACCCACGCGGTGGATACTTGGAGTACCAATACGACCCGATGTCAGGTCGATTGACTGGCTTCCGTGATCGGATGCAATCTTGGAATAAAGCCAATAACATCGAAGACAAACAAACGTCTTACACGTATCTGACTCTCAAGGGCTACGAAAATTATCTCAGTACTGTCATCGATCCCAATGGTCAGGTTGCTGTTGCAGCCAACTATGACCTCGTTGGTGGCTCACCGACCCTAGCACCCACGCGCTCGGGACGACTTGGATGGCTAAGACAGTCCGTCATGCCGTTGCTGCAAGCATTCGTAAGCGTAGAGCGATCATTGCCTAATCGCTGAGATCTTATCAGTCGATCATTCAGACCCTGCCTTAATCGGCGGGGTCTTTTCGTTTGGTCTTTACCCTTAACGTCATTCAGCCCCCCATTCCGTAAACCTGTCGGATAGGGCGCAGGTTTAGCGATAACGCGATTCTAACCGGCGATACGCGAAAAACCTGGTGAGTCTATCCTCCATTGCAGTGGCCAATTTCCCATCGGTCTTCGGTCAAAATTTTGGAATGTCTTCTGCTCAAGCAATTGACGAAACTATTAGCGAAAGAAGTAGGCTCCAAAGTGCGAATCCTCGAACGAAATGATTCGAAAAGCAGGAGGATGCACTTTTTCAGACGCTTTGTTTACACCTGATGAAATTCCTAATCTACTGAAACGAGTCTTGGGCCAAGCACTTCTAACCTTGGCTCGATTCCTAATCCCGGCAACAAAGATGCTTTCATGAATCCGTTTTCGCGGCGAGGTGCACCGGTTGCGTTGCAAACCGAAACATAGCTGTTGAAATCGGTACTCGTAAAGCGATACTCCTCGGGTGTGCTGTGTGCGAGATGAGCGATAGCAGCGGTTGTAATATCGCCGCCCCAACTGTCTTCTAGTGTCATCGCGATTCCCATGCTTACGCAAAGATCACGTAACTGTGCAGTCTTTGTAAGTCCGCCAAGCTTACTGATCTTAAGATTAACAATATCCATGGCGAGATCAGCCTTGGCTCTCAGCAGCATATCAAGACTATCAATATTCTCATCCAGTACGAATGGATGATCGGTGTTGCGTCGCACGGCAAGACACTCTTCATAGGTCGAACATGGTTGCTCAATATAAATATCCAGGTCTCTTACTGCCCGCACGACACGCATGGCTTCATGCTGAGTCCAACCGGTATTAGCATCGGCTACTAATCGATTGCTTGCAGGCAAAATAGCACGCACTTGACGAATGCGTTCGATGTCTTGGTCAGGATCACCGCCGACCTTTAATTGAAAGCGAGTGTAGCCTTCAGATCGATAGCCAGCCACATTGGCGGCCATCTCATCTGGAGGTGTTTGCGAAATGGCGCGATAAAGTCTGACACTGTCGCCAAATCTTCCGCCTAACAATTCGCAAACCGGCAATCCAGTTGCTTTACCAAGGATATCCCAACATGCGATGTCGATGCCCGACTTGACATAGGGATGCCCCTTCAAAGCAGCATCCATTCGATAATTTAATTTCCAAAGCTCGCGAGGATCAAAGCCAATTAAGTGGGGTGATAGTTCCCGAAGGCCTGCACGAACGCCTTCCGCATAGGCCGGCAAATAGAAAGGTCCAAGCGGACAAACTTCGCCGTATCCGATCAAGCCCGAATCCGTTTCGACACCAATAATCGTACTATCAAAGACGGAGACAGACTTTCCACCCGACCACTTATAGGACCCTTCATGAAGCGGTAGTTCAACACGATGGGCAAAGATGCGAGTAATCTTCAAGTTAAACTTTCTTTAATTAAGACGATTTATGATTTCTCGTGTCAACATGCACATCGGAAATGTTCTGTGTAAGATAAATTTCCACACATCCTGATTGCTAGTTATGTCTTGGTTCTGTTGCAGTCGGATTCCTGGAACCAGATAAGCTTGGTTTATTGGCTCAATCGCCGCAAGTACTAATAGCTGCATCGACTAAGTTTAAGCTATCAGCATCCTCAGGTCTTGCCAATCTAATAACGCCGACGGTCGAAACTCGCATAATGACGGCGACAATCGACGGCAACAAATGGCATTGGGGCTCGCTCACGGTAACACTAATTCTGTCCGATAACTTCCGATTCACCCCGCTTGCGATAAAGAAACGCATCGGACGTCAGTAAGGACGCAAGCATGGATCTCATACTGCCGCCGTTATCTTTGTAGGCTCGATGTGCGGCTTTCAATACAGGTGCATCGTTGAGTGTTTCGTTTCGGCCCATCCAGAACCGGAATGCGTGACGGACGAAGACTTGTTCGGTTCGTTCTGATTGAGCGATTTTTTCGATCAGCTCAATCGCGTCGCTGACTTTTCCGTCCAACGCCGCGTCTCCGGATTCAATGATTTCTCCGCTCGTGTCAACCGGTTTGTCCAACTCCGACTGTCGAAACAAGCCAGCGTGATTGAACATCTCAAATGGAAGCCCCAGGGGGTCCATCTTCTTGTGACAAGTCCAGCAATAAGCTTCTCGTGTGACTCGCATGCGTTCGCGAAGAGTGCTCTTTGGTTCATCCGGAAGCATGGCATCCACAGTGATCGGCACATCCGGAATCCCGCCTCCGAGCAAACGTTCACGAATCCACCGTCCTCGGCGGATTGCGTGGTTGTCCATGGCGTCGGAATGAGACACGAGCCAGCTTGGATGCGTCAGAATTCCAAGCCGCTCGCCAACCGGAGCAGTTGCAAAAATGCGCTCCGGCTTCATAGAACCATTGCCGAAGCTACGGCGACTGACTCGGGCAAAAATCTCTGGTCCAGTTAACTTCGCTTCGGTGACGCTGTGATTCTCACCACCGCGCTTTTGCTTTTCGATTTCAAGTTCTTTCTCCGCAACCGCGACCGTCCGTTTTGCTTTAGCCAGTTCCCGGCGTCTTGAGTTACCTTGGTCGGGGTTTTCAGCGATCGATTTTTTAATATCGGTCAATACTTGCTTCGCCGTCTCCAAGGTTGCAGCTTCTTCTGAACTGACCGGCTTCGCAGAAGCGATTGACATCTGTGTCTCCGCTCTAGAGTTTCGTTTGCCGAAGTAAACGTTGTCGTTGGCGGTCACAACGATTTTGTAAGTCATCAAAAGCTGTCGTAGTACATCGCGATCTTCTTGCAGGATGAGTTCAATCAACAGATCAGTACTTGCCGTAGCGTCGAACATGGCGTTATAGTGCGAAGTCCCTCGATTGCTAACTCCGGTGTCGGCCAAAGATTTTGCGTCCTTGCAGATATAGCCGCCTCGATCGTAGTCGAAGTAATCGCGGAAGAACTGCAGCACCCGCGGCTTGCGAATGCTGTCGTCGGCCAGCATGCGTTCCACTTCGCGCTGCACGTCTTCGCGAGTTCGCATACGGCCTTCGATGATGGCCGATCGCAGTTGTTCATCGGGCTTGATGTATCGAAGAGCGTGATTGACGGCCAGGCCTAGTTCCCAGTCCCGCATCATCACGCGTCCATGTTGATCCGCTTGGCCATGCTCGACAAGTTCCGGCCGGAAGAGAGCGTCTCGATCGAGAAAAATCGAAGACAGCCCCAGCGTGACGCCATCTTCCTTGCCAAGTTTCTCAATCGATTCATTGACAACGGCGAGATAATTGTCCGATTCATTTTTGCTTGGCGGGCGAAAGGTCAACGCTTCGAACAGATCGTCGATCGTAGCTCGCAAGCGTTCTTGTGAGACTCCCTCTTCTTTCATAAGTTCGTAGACTGGCGTCAGTGGACGGACCACTTTAGTGCTGTAAACGATACTTGTCGGAAGGCCACGAATATCACCTTTCATTTTATCGGCGACCGACTTGGGATCGTCGGTGATCTGCCACGGTTCCGCGATGCTGAGCGGGCCATAGGCCATGTATTTTATAATGTCGTCGCCAACCTCCATGATCTGCGTTGCTTCTGCACTGTTGACGGAATAAAAATGGGGATAGTTTTTCAGTCCATGCTCACGAGCCGTCGATAGAACCGCTGGAAGGCTCTTCACGGCAGTCGCATAAGCAACCGTTCCACCTTGCCACTGAATAATTTGGTCGGTACCAAAGTAGAGCTTCAGCTCGCCACCGTGATTGGTGGGCACGGAATCGCCATGCGTCCGCAAACCGGGATTCGTCGGATCGAAGGCCGGTTCAGTGTTAATGAGTTCATTGAGCCGCGTGATGTGCTCCTCACGAGTGACTCGCCAAATACGAGCTGGCGTCGAAGTTGGGACCAGCGTGATGCCTTCCGGTAGAGGACCAAAGAGCAGATCATGATCCACGAAATTTCCCTTGTTCGGATCCAGATGATCACGGAATCCACCTTTGTCGTGCATGACTTGCGCGAGTTGACCCACGATCCATTCAGAAAACCGCAACCGTTCGATGACCTCGGGTTGCTCAGCATCTCGAGGAGGCATCTCCTTCAAAATTACCTGGGCCCAAATACTACGCCATGTGCTTGCGTTGACCACATCAACCGGCCCAAGGTCATGTAGCGAGAGTCCTCCTTCAGGATCTGTCTGACCATGACAGTCCAGGCAGTTCTTTTGAAGGAAGCCGTGAGCGAAGTTCTCGTAGTTACCCTCCACCGCTTGTCCTGGCGTGAAGCCATCGCTGTAGGCAAGTGTTGGTAGCAATAGAAAGATTACGACAATCGTATGAGCGATGGCTTTGATCATCACAGCCTGATTCAGAACCGCATTATTGACAACAGTCCCGGTTAACACGGTCCTGCTCATATCAGCACTTCACTCAGTGGTCCGTTACCAGAGTCGAACTTCTTGGCGAGTTGATCGTTCATGTTGAAACGGTCGCACGGAGC
>JANODQ010000164.1:0-4243 GCA_031412775.1 Pirellulaceae bacterium
ACTTTGATCTCGCGTCCAGTGGCATCCGCCAACATCTCGATCGTCTTTCCATCTCGAATGACTTCAAGCTCGTAGAGTAAGATGGTCTTTGCTTCGAGCTTCAACTCATCTTTACCTGCAAAATTGGTTACCAAAGAACGAAACGCCTCGGGCAACTGGTCTAATTTCAAAGACTTTTCTTGCGATAGGAAGTCACCAGATTTAGAAACGGTGATTTCCATCTCAACATCGCCCACCATCCACGATCCTTCGAAAACAGTGACTTCCGCTTCCGTGATTGCCTCGCATTCGATTTCTTTGGCGTCCCCAGCAGCTTTTTGAATCGCTTTTCTTGCGGACTTTGGAACATCCTTAAGTTCGATTTTCTCGCTCGTTGCTTCATCTCCCTCGGATTCCTCACCGTCTTTCCCTTCCGAAGTCATTACTTCCGAGTCTTCTTCCTCTTCGGACTCAAGGACTTCAATACCAACAAGTTGGCCGTCGGTATTAAAACACAATTCGACTGCCCCACCTTCAACCTCAACCTCTACTTCGTACTTAGCCTCGCCATCTTCTACTTCGAACAAGATCTTTTCGATCTCTGCATTCTTGGTTGCAAGTTTTAACGCTTTGCGAACCGCTTTTGGAAGTTGCTTAAGTGTGATTTCCGTTTCATCCGATTCCTTGGAATTGATGTCGCCGGCAGATGTCAATTTGCTGGTTGAAAAGACAGCCAAACAAAGGCTGCCCACCAGCAGCCAAAATTTCATTGTTGTGATTACCATGCGTGAATTTCTCCATTTTGGGGGATTCTAGTCAATCAAACGCCGTGTGCGTTTCGAGTTTCGGAAATGCGATCATAGCAATGGCTAGATGAGAACATGGTGAGAGCGAACAAAAAAATGGAAAATACTTTGTCATCGCTTCTATTGGTGAAGTGTGCCAATAATCGCTTGAAACCCAAGATCAGTACATCCCCTTGAGCGTCACCCGCCCTGACATCGCACAAGGTGCTTCTCGGCCGAATCAACGACGATACGCTCGCCATTTCAACAACCATTCCGCAATGCAAACCGTCAGTCAAGTTTTCGATCATTCGTCATGCTCTAAAGCTGCTTCGACTCTCCACCGGTCTTAATCGTTTCAACCGAAACTTTCGGACTATCTTTGAATCTGATTTCGAGGATTTTATCGATTCGGATGTCCATCTTTGTTCTCTTCGTGAGGTTTTAAGACCTATCTTTTAAATCGAGTCTAATCCACACAACAAAACTCGTTTCCAAGGTTTATGACACGTGATTAAGTGCATTGCCAAGTTCTGTATCTCAGGAATTTTCTTAGTCGCATTTGCCTATTCTGGGTACGCACAGACGCCTCCCGACATCGTTGGCATTGAAGAGGACTGGGAAATGCTAATCAAGATCCCGGAGCCAACCAAAGGCTCTCCGCAGGTACAAACGTGGATGAGTCCCACTGACTTGCTCGACAAGGAACATTTTGGCGTCGATTTCAATCACGTGAAACGCTCCAGTTCTGGTTCCGGCGGATTCCAAACCAAGGCTATGAATGGAGAAATTCTGATTGACAAGTATTGGAATGAAAGGACGGAAACTTTATGGCACGAGGATGAAACAATCGAATGGACGCAAAGAATGATACTCTTAGACGACCAACTATTTTTCGAAGTGATCGGCGGTATTTCACAAACGTGGGGAAGTTTTGGCGGACCAAATACCCGCGTGAGGATTTACGGCCCGCAAACGACCAACCTTAATAATTACAACCCCATCAAATCTTTGGAATGGTCGGGTGTGGGCTATGCTGCAAACCGTGTTGAATATCTGCGACTGAAAACCGTCCGATGTTATACCTCGGATGGAAATGTCTACACGACGTCCATCAATAAAAAAACCCAATGATCTTTTTGTTCCTTTGATATGCCCTAGCTATCTCAATCAATTAGTGAGAAGTCAAAATGAAAACCATTAATGGTTATTATAACTCACGCCGTAGGCAAGTGAACTGCATACGAGCACGCAACCGCCGCGGGGCCACCTTGATCTTGGCCCTAATCTTGATGGTTACGTTAGTCGGCATGCTCGCCTTTTCCGTCGACCTTGGATACTTGGCTACATCCAAGGCTGAAATGCGTCGAACGGCCGATGCAGCAGCCCTGGCAGGAGCTTGGTGTTTGTTAGAAAGGAAAATTGGCGGCGACAACGCATTCGAAGCGACTGCTGCGATGAAAACTGCGGCCGCCGGAATTGCATTGCAAAATCCAGTTTGTAATCAGGGTCCTTCGTTGCAAACAACCGACATCTCAGAAGGCTTCCTTAGTTCGCTGAGCAGCGACGAGATATTAAGTTCGGATTCTAGTAAGCCATTCCTGGCAGTACGGGTGCAAGTTCAGAAAACAGAACAAGCGAATGGAGCCGTTCCGCTATTCTTCGCAAGAATCTTCGGCCAAAACAGTCGCGAGACTTCGGTTTCCGCGACCGCTGCACTTGCCAAGCAAATCAAAGGTTTCTCTCCGCCATCTAGTTCGAACCCGACCCTCAACTTGCTTCCATTCGCCCTCGATCTTCAAACGTGGAATAGTATGCTCAGCGGCAACGGCACTGACAGCTACAAATATGATTCTGTCAATGAAACAGTATCGAATGGGAACGACGGAATTCTTGAAGTCAATCTTTATCCGCAAGGGATAGGCTCCCCAGGTAACCGTGGTACTGTCGATATCGGTTCGAACAACAACAGCACTTCGGATCTCGCAAGGCAAATCGTGAGCGGAATATCCGCAAGTGATCTTGCAGCGCTTGGAAAGCCTCTCTCACTCGACGCAAATGGAACCATGACGCTTAACGGGGATACGGGAATTAGTGCCGGCGTAAAGGATGAATTGGCCTCGATTATTGGTCAAACGCGGGTCATTCCCATTTTTTCAAGCGTCACCGGAAACGGAAACAACGCAAACTACACCATCGTCAAATGGGCTGGCGTGCGCATTCTCAATGTGCGACTGACAGGATCCATGAGTTCAAAACAGTTGATTGTCCAACCAGCCCCCGTTCTGTTACGACATTGCGTTGTGGGAGATTCAAATCGGGAGTGGAGTGACTTCTTATATAGTCCCGTTGTTCTGACGCAATAGATTATTCTCACTAACCCACTGTGACCATTCATTATCGCGCACGCAACCTAACCGGAACGATAACTATGTCGCGAAAAATAAAAATTCAGATTCCCCGTTGCGCGTCTGGCGGAGTTCGAAGTCGATCGCACTCGCCCCGAAAAGGTGCGGCATTGGTTGAATTTGCTTTAGTTGCTCCACTCATGATTTTATTCACCCTTGGCATCATCGAAATGGGGCGGATGACGATGGTCAAACAAATGTTGACTAACGTCTCGCGCGAAGGTGCCAGAATGGCAACTCTTCCGAGTGCGACCAATGCAAACGTCCAAGCACAGGTTTCGAAAATGCTTGCCGACTCGAATATCAGCGATGCCACAATCACCATCAGCCCTAGCTCGATAGTGACTTCAACAAGCGGAAGTACCGTTACCGTCTCGATTAACGTAGCGACCGAAAAGGTTAGCTGGCTCAAAGCACCACTCTTCATGTCTGGAAAGACAATCAGCGCTTCAACTTCCATGAGACGTGAGAGTCTCTAATCAGCAAACCTCCGATGTTCGCTTGCTGGCCGAATATCGGCTAGACTATCAAGCGGGGAAACCGCCATTAGTACCCCAACCTGCTCTCCGTATACCTGCCGCATGAAAACTCCATGCCTTTGCTAGAACCCGGGTTCAAGAAGCTATTGATAAACGGAGTTTACTTCCAGCGGTCCACCAATGCCGAGAGCACATGCCGCTGCGAATGGTGACTCGATTTATCGGGCTCTCGCGAAGCAGATACTATGAATGGACGCAAGAGAATCCTTGTGGACTTGATGACCGATTTTCGTGTCCGAAGAAATCCGTTCACCAGATTACTCCGACCGAAATGGGAGTAATTCGAAATATGGTCACATCCGACGAATACCGTCGTGTTCCCACGCTCCCCGGATCGACCCTGATATTGAACCTTCTCCGAGAAGTCGATTTCGCAAATGCTCTAAAATTCGGAGCTTACAGAGTTCGAGACCGGATCGATCGCACGTTCTGAGTGTGCCGCGTTACGGAAAATCTGCTTAACATTCGGGACTTTCGCTGCGCCGATTTTTAGTAGTTTCAACTTTCCGCGACTTGCACCTAAGTGCTTACA
>JANODQ010000165.1:0-2443 GCA_031412775.1 Pirellulaceae bacterium
ACGGCTCAGGAAACTTTGCTAAGAATAATAATATTGCTGAAAGCGTTTTGATTGATTCTCTTTCGGTCGAGGCATTGCGCATAGAAGCGAAGACCGCTGTTGCACTGCGTCGGTTGGGGGTGCGCACTATTGGGCAATTGCGTCAACTGCCGCGACATGGTTTAGCAAGCCGACTTGGAACGCGTTTGATCGATCGCTTAGATGCGGTTATCGCGAACAAGTCGGAGTCGCTAAATTGTTTTAAGTGTCAGCCTGAATTTACGTGCGAGCAGTCGCTTGAGTTCGCTACGTCACGACGCGACACGATCGAAGAAGTCCTTCGGCGGTTGACTCTTGAGCTATGTCGGCGGCTGCAACATCATGGCCAAGGAGCATTGCGATGGGTCGCTTGTTTGCGTTGTCAAAAAGGTCCGGCTCATGTGATGGCACTGGGGCTCTATCGACCAACGGCCGACCACTTGCATCTTTGGCCGCTCATTCAGGGTCAACTAGAACGGCAAAGCTCTTCGCGATTGCGAGACATTCACGCAGTCTCTGTTCAAGCGACACTGACAGGCCCGCTTTTGTGGAAGCAGAATGAACTGTTTGAAATGGATAAAATGAATCACCAAGAAACGATGGCACGTTTGGTCGATTCCCTGAGCAGTCGACTCGGTCGGCGAGGTGTACTAGCTCCCCAAGTTCACGCGCACTCACAGCCCGAAATGATGGTGACTTGGCGACCTTTGACTGGCGTTCGATCGAATGGTAATCCGCAAGTGACCAAACGAAAGTTATCCAAAGCAAAAACATCCAATGCCAAAATCAAGAAATCGATAGATGATAAAGATAGTCATTTTGCCGCCGAGCCAGCGATAAGCGATCCGCTGCGTAGACCACTCCAACTTTATCCGGTTCCTCATTCAATCGTAGTTAGCACTGCAACATTCCCAAACGCACCCGCGACAACCAACTCCCCAGAAGCCGCTCCCCAGTCCTCGAAAATTGCTCAAGTACTATTCAAAGGAGTTCGTCATGAGATCGTAAACGCTTGTGGGCCCGAGCGAATTGAAAGCGGTTGGTGGTCTGGGGCCTCGCATCGCCGCGACTACTATCGCATTGAAACCGAGCAAGGCCAATGGTGGTGGATCTATCACGACCTAACTCACAATAAATGGTACCTACACGGAAGTTTCTAGTACCTTTCAAGATAAGACATCGTCTAGAATACTGTCGACTTATAAAAGTTATAATCCATCCTTCGACGCCACAATTTGAGAATCAGATGACACAAAAGTCGAGCTTACGAAGAACTTTCCTTACGCACGCGACTACTGCGGCTGTCATCTTGCCAACGTTACTCAAGACCGATTCAGCCCATGCTGCTCAACCGCCGGGGAACCATGTAACTACTAAGGCAGCGATGGAATGGATCAAGCCCAATGGACTCAAACGAGGCGACACGATCGCGATGGTGGCACCGGCTGGTCCTGCCGATCGTACGTTGGTGTTAGCATACAAGACGCAGATGGAAGAGATCGGCTTTCGTGTTCAATTCGATGAACGCATGCTAGATCGCAAGCAGGAATATCTCGCCGGCAGTGACGACCAGCGCGTCGAGGAGCTCAATCAAGCGATCCGCGATCCGCAAGTGCGAGGGATTTTTCCTGTTCGAGGGGGCTTTGGATTGACTCGTATTCTCGATCGTGTTGACTTCGAAGCGCTCAGGCGTGACCCGAAAGTGGTGACCGGGTATTCTGACATTACAGCGTTCCACTTGGCAAACGCTAGACTTGCACGCGTTATCTCGTTTCATTCTCCAATGCCGATGAGCAACCTAGCGCGAGCCGACTTGCCTGAGTATGCATTCGCGAATCGATCGTTCGAGCGGATGCTGCTGGTGACTAAGTTTCCCAAGTCGATGATCGGGGAAGCTATTGAAGTTCCGGAGGGGCATCAAGTCAAAACTCTCCATGGTGGTAAGTCGCAGGGACGATTGCTGGGCGGTAATTTGACACTTGTGTGCTCCACATGGGGGACTCGCTACGCCATCGAACCCAACGGAGCGATTCTGTTTTTGGAGGATGTCCATGAAGAAGCCTATCGAGTCGATCGAATGCTTTCACAACTACGATTGGCAGGTGTTTTGGATTCGGTGGCGGGAATCGTCATGGGGCGATTTACCTACAAGTCACCAAGTGATGAACTGAAGATTGGTTCGGTGATTGACGAGTACATGAAGCGAGTCCGCTGCCCGGTGATTACCGATTTTCCGGTCGGTCATGTGCCGGAGAACGCAACGCTTCCGTTCGGTGCTAACGTGGAAGTCGATGCCGATTCAGGCAAGCTAATCGTTATGGAGGAGCCTTGCGTTCGGTAGTCACGACACGCCTAAACCGCTGATGAAACCTGAGCCGGTGGCGCTAGCCACGGGTTTTTATTTTGCCACAGGTTGCCAGATAGC
>JANODQ010000166.1:0-3655 GCA_031412775.1 Pirellulaceae bacterium
CGGATACCAGTAGCCATCACGGATCTCTTGCTCTAATTGTCCTGATCGCCAAGCGGCATGCCCAACAAACAGACGATAGTGTTCCGGCGGAATCAAAACGAGCTTTTTAAGGTTTTCGACTTGGGCTGCCAAGTAAACGCCGTTCCCATTGCCGGCCTCGGCAAGCGACTCGCGATCATGAATCGCAACGACAGGTCCAGAAACTGGTCCGCCGAAATGCAAATGCGGCGGTGGGGACGCCGTTTTTGACAATCCCGAAGTTAGCTCCTGCCATAAGGGCGCTACGTCTAACGCAAAGGGTCGATTTAGAACAACACCCACCGAATGATTAGAAACATGCTCCAAAACCAAACACACGGATCGTCCGAAAATTTCGTCCTCTAGGCGTGGAGTCGCAACAAGAACCGACCCCGTCAAGCTCATTGTGTGAGTTGAAGCCGCATCGTTTTCATCATCTCGAGGGATTCTGTTCATGGTGAGTGGACTGTCACGTTGGCAAAGGGATTAGCATCAGGCTATACCGCAGAAGCAAACGAAATGCCAAAGCTTGCCTTGAAGGTAAATTCGCGTATTTGGGCACCTTCGTAGCTTACATCTAGATCGCAACGCAGAGTCGAAGTCACGTGGTGTTACAACGCGACCGGCTTACCGAGATCGACATGCCTTACGCTTGTGGTGTCGATACCAATAAATCCATCCCAAGTTCTTGCGAAAGGAATTTTGCAACGAGTTGTCCTTTAACACTGTTGCCCGCTTGATCAAGCGGCGGGGCAAACGTCCCTAGTCCGCCTTTGCCTGGTGAAACCGTGACGATCCCGCCTCCGATTCCACTCTTCCCAGGCAAACCGATTTCGTACATCCAGTCACCGGACGTTTCATAAAGGCCCGCTGTAAGCATCACAGCAAGCGCGTAGTGGCAAACCGATGCGTCGACGACTCGCTCTTTGGTAATCGGGTTAACACCTCCGTCAGCGAGAGTCGCCCCCATCACCGCCAAGTCTTTCGCGCTCACATTCAGCGAACACTGCTTCGTATACAGATCCGTCGCCTCGGCGGGATCCATGTAGATTCGACCGAAGCTTTGAAGCAATCGAGCAATACTTTGGTTTCGATAATTAGTCGCCGAAGCCGATGCGTAGACTTCGTCGTTGAGTGAAAGCGTGCGACCAGCGAAACGCGAGAGCCCCTCGTGAATGAATTTCCATTTGGCTTCCAAGCTGTCCCCTGGAACCAAACTCGTCGTCGCAATCGCTCCTGCGTTCACCATTGGATTGGTCGATCCGCCGCCTTGTTCAATGGCTGCTAGCGAGTTGAACGCGAGTCCGGTTGCATTGACACCAATTTTGTCACGCACCTCCGCATGTCCTAAAGCTTCGCAAACCAGTGCAAAGATAAACGGCTTCGAGACGCTCATGATCGTAAACTCGTGGAGCGCATCCCCGACAGCAAAAAGATCACCGTCAGTACCGACAACACAAATACCGAACAGATCTTTGGGAACTCGTTCCAGAGCCGGATAGACATTCGAATTCTTACCCTCGGAGTTGGATTTGAATTTTTCGAACGACTCAGTGACTAACGCTGTCACCATTTCCTTTGGTGGTAAATGCCCAGTTGAAACATAAGGAAATTTGGTTTGCACGTTGGTCTTTGGGCTGGTGCTCATCGATGGTTTCCTTTGAGTTAACAGTGATAAATTTGAAATTAAGTTTGAAGGACTGAGGGCGAGCCCAGCACCGTTGTGGCATTAGCTTCCAGTCGGTGAAATTAAGGCCACAGGCTGGAAGCCTATGCCACTTATTTTGACTGGTTAACCCTCTACTGGAGATTTCACGTTGAACAGAATCGCGTAGATCGCGGGCATCACCAGCATGGTAAGCACGCAAGCGAACGACAATCCGAACATAATGCATGCCGCCATTGCCGCGAAAAATGGATCTTGCGTTAGCGGAATCATTCCAAGCACTGTGGTGACAGCGACCATTAAGACAGGTCGAAGCTTTTTGACACCAGCGTCAAGGATCGCCTGGTAAGGGGTTTTTCCTTCTTCAGTCGCCGTCTTAATTCGACTCAGGACCACGATCGAATTCTTGATCTGCTCGCCGCCCAGGCTGAGCACGCCAAGTAATGCCATGAATCCAAACGGTTGTCCTGTGATCAGCAGTCCTGCGGTAACGCCGATCAGTGCTAATGGCACAATCATCCAAATCAGTGCGGTCGCGCGTATTGAATTAAATAAGCAAACTACGATGACCACCATAATCACGAACGAAAGGGGTAATGGCTTCATCAAGGCAGCCCGAGCATCATTCGAGTTCTCATACTCGCCACCCCATGCGAGATCATACCCCGGAGGAAGCTCGATCGCTTCGATCTTGGATCGCACGCGGCTAAAGAGTTGGCTGGGCAAGCCAGATCGCGGATCAGCGTGAACCGTAATCGTTGGGGTACGATTTCGTCGCATCACTACTGGATCTTCCCAATCCGTCTTGACGTTCGAGACGACTTGGCTCATCGGAATCATTCGCCTCGCAACTGGGCTCCATATTTGCGTGCTCTGTATCCGATCGACATCGCTGCGTTCGTCTATTGGTGGTCTCGCAACGATCGGTAGAAGACGCGTTTCCTGAGGAAAAGTCCCGCCGCCAGCACTCCCTGGTTCGCGATAAAATCCGACAACAGATCCTTCGAATCCCAGTTGAAGTGCTTGAGCGACATCGGCGCGGGTAATCCCGTTTCGACGAGCTTGCATTTCGAGCATATCTGGCCGAAGAGCCTTTTCACGTTGACGCCAATTGCTACGAACACAGATCGTACCACCATCTTCCTCAAGCACTTGCATCGCCTGGCCGGCCAAAATCCGCAACTGAGCAGGATCTGGTCCACTGAATCGAGCCTGCACACGACCGCCATCGCCGGGGCCGAGCAAGAATTTTTTAGCAATTGTATTGGCGTTTGGTTGATTGTTATCCATGTACTCTTGAATGATGTCGATCAGACCGTCGATCTTGGTGGCATCATCTACATCGACGAGAAACTGCACAAACGCACTATTCTCCCGTTCCGGGGTATAAACCAATAAGAATCGCAGAGCTCCGCCGCCGACAAACGATGAAATGTGCTTCACACCTTTTTGAGCCTTGATGAACTCTTCGACAGTATTGGCAAACGATTCAGACCCGCGGATATGCGTACCGGAAGGCAAGAAGCAATCGACCATGAACTGAGGCCGAGTCGCCGGCGGGAAGAAGCTTTGATCAACCTTGGTAAAACCGTACAAAGACCACGCAAACAAGCCAATCGAAAGAACGACCACCAGCCAGCGAAATCGCAGGCAAAGCTTCAACAACCAAAGATAACCGCGAAAGAAGAAACCATCGTAGGGGTTCTTGACTTTTTCACCCTTGTCGCTGGCAATCGGATTGAAGGCAAGATAGCTCAAAAGCGGTGTTGCCGTGATCGACGATATCCAGCTCAAACTGAGCGAGATCAGAATGACCCAAAACAGTGAGTTAACATACTCACCGGTGCTATCATCCGATAATCCGATTGCAGCGAAAGCGATAACACCAATTGCGGTTGCACCAAAGAGCGGCCATTGATTTTCCGCGACGACTTCTCGGACAACTTTCATTTTTTCTTCACCTGCTTCGAT
>JANODQ010000167.1:0-3458 GCA_031412775.1 Pirellulaceae bacterium
TTAAAATTTGCAAATGCGAAATTAAAGGCATTTCAAAATCAAAGTTCATGGACGCAAATAGCCTCGCTGACACATTCGAGACGCGAAAACGATACAATTAAATACATGCTATTGATGTTTTAATTATAAATTGTTGAACGCTTGTACCTGACTTTCGCTAATCATCCACGCCATTGTTTTTAAATCGCTATGAATCAACCGTCTTATGAAATTTTGGGGAAATTTTATCTTGGCCGCGAATACGATTTGGGCTCCAAGCAGTTGCGCGACATCGATATTCTTTACGATTCAAAAGATCTGGTAACGCACGCGTTGTGTGTTGGTATGACGGGCAGCGGGAAGACCGGATTATGTTTATCAATATTGGAAGAGGCAGTGATCGACGGCATCCCGGCTATTTGTATCGATCCCAAGGGAGACTTGGGAAATCTTTTGCTGAGTTTCCCTGAGTTCAGGGGCTCGGATTTTCAACCGTGGATCGAACCAAGTGAGGCAACGCGAAAAGGCCTTTCTATGGAAGACCTTGCACAAAAAACGGCGACCATGTGGAAAGATGGCCTTGAAAAATGGGGCCAAAGTGGTGAGCGTGTTCGCATGTTTCGTGAGAAAGCGGACATCAGTATTTATACACCCGGTAGCAACATTGGAATTCCTCTCACCGTTTTAAAAAGCTTTGATGCACCTTCGGATGCCGTTCTTGAGGACGTCGAAACGCTTCGCGAGCGAGTGTCGAGTGCTGCTTCTGGGTTGTTGACGCTTCTCGGAATGGATTGCGATCCATTAACGAGTCGGCCTCATATTCTGCTATCCAAGATTTTTGATACGGCTTGGAAAAAGAAGCAAAACCTGGACCTCGGTGAGCTCATCCGGCAAATCCAATCGCCGCCAATCGAGAAGATCGGAGTGATTGACCTAGAAACTTTCATGCCGACTGCCGAGCGAGTGAAGCTAGCGATGACGCTCAACAATTTGTTGGCATCGCCAGCCTTCGCGGGATGGTTGGAGGGCGAGCCTTTGGACATCAAGCGATTGCTTTACACTTCTAGCGGCAATCCACGACTGAGCATTATCTCCATCGCGCACCTGAACGATTCCGAGCGAATGTTTTTCGTCACGATTCTTTTGGGTGAGTTGCTTTCATGGATGCGATCGCAACCGGGTACTAGTTCGCTTCGAGCACTGTTTTACATGGACGAAGTTTACGGATACTTTCCGCCATCGGCTAAGCCACCTTCAAAGCCGCCGATGCTGACTCTTCTAAAGCAAGCTCGAGCGTTCGGTTTGGGGATCATGTTAGCAACACAAAACCCGATGGACTTGGACTACAAAGGGTTAGCCAACATCGGGACGTGGTTTCTTGGACGATTGCAAACACAGCGTGACAAGGACCGCGTCTTAGATGGTTTGGAAGGCGTATCGGCTCAAGCTGGACAGGCTTTCGACCGAGCGGAAATGGATCGCAGCTTATCCGCCTTGGGAGCGAGAGTTTTCCTGCTTAATAATGTTCACGCAAGTAAGCCTGAGATTTTTCAGTCGCGATGGGCACTATCGTTTTTAAAGGGACCACTTTCTCGCGACGAGATTCAAAAGTTAATGAAGGAAAAGCGAGCCGCTTCGGCTGCTTCGATTGCCAAATTCTCCTCGGCGGCCAGCGGAGACTTGCAATTTAAGACACCAACAGACGCTCGTCCAATTGTGCCAGCAAATGTCGAAGAGCGTTTTCTGCTTGCGACCAAACGACTTCGCGAAGGAGCCAAACAAGTCTACCGTCCGGCTGTGCTTGGACAGTCCAGTCTTCACTATGTACAAGCTTCCTTAAGAGTCGATCATTGGATGGACTCGACAATCCTTCTGCCGGTAATCGACGAAGTCCCCGACCCTTTTTGGGAAGCGGCAGTCGAAATTCCTGCTGATACTATTCAGTTATCGAACACGCCCGAGTCGAATGTGGCTTTTACGCCAATGCCGGTTGCGTTCTCATCGGCAAAGAATTTCACAAGCTGGGAAAAGGATCTCAAAGACCATTTGTTTCGTAATGCTTCGATCAAAATCTTTCAATCCAAGGTTCTCAAACGAACGAGCAAGCCAGGTCAAAGCGAGGAAGAGGCTCGTATCGAGTTGTCGTTCGCTGCGAAAGAGGCTCGTGATCAAGCAACTGCAGCATTGACGACTAAATACGAAGAAAAATTACGTGCCCTGCGAACGAAGATCACCGCCGCACAGCAGAAGCTAGAGAAAGAACAAAGCGAAGCGAACTCGCAATGGCTTCAGACCTCTGTTTCCGTAGCAACCTCTGTTCTCGGTGCTCTGCTTGGCAATAAAGTCGCATCCAAATCGAACATGACCAAAATTGGTACGGCAGCAAAAGGTTTTGGCAAAGCTTCTACAGCGGGTGGAGACGTTGCAAGAGCGGCAGGATCGCTCCAGGAACTTCAGGAAGCATATGAAAAACTAGAGTTGGAGTGCGAAACGGACGTGCTGCGAGTGGTAAACGATTTCAGCGCTGCCAACATGGCTCTCGAAGAAGTGGATGTCAACTCAAGAAAATCGGATATGCGCATCAAGCTGGTTGCGTTGGCTTGGGTCCCGTGGCAGATTGATCCCAACGGAATCGCAACACCGTTGGTGAGCTTACCTGATGCCTACGTTCGATTGGTCTAAGTGGGCATGTCAATTTGCGGTGGTTTGACCCACTTGATGAACGCATCGACCCAGCGATTGATCGCATTGGCAAGCGTGATTTGCGAGTCAATCAACTCGACGCGGCAAAGCTGCCCAGCAACAAGTGGCTGTGCGGTAGCTGCGGATAAGCTGATCGGATCAATTACCACTTTGGCGATGAAACGAGGCTTATTAGTTCTCATCGGGTCTTTGTTGTCAGTCTCTTTCGAAATGTAATGAACAGCGATGGGGCCGCCATGTTTTGCGGCAAGGATCGGAGACTCGAGGGTATCTAAACCGCGCGGTTCTACTTCGCGAATTTCACCACGAACTTTGCCAATGCCTTCTAGATGGATGATTACGGGATCGCCAATACTTGAGCGATACTGCTCGATATCTTCTTGCGAAACGGTACACGAGACCTCGACTTCCTTTGACGGCACAATCATGCCAAGTGTTTGACCTGCTTTCATAAATTGTCCGACTTGTCGCGAAAGCTGCCTGGAGATGAACCGGCCTTGAATAGGTGCTTTGATAATCATTTGAGCCGATTGAATCTCAAGCTGAGCGGATTGTTCTTGCAAGGAATCGACCTTGGCTTGCTCGGCTTGCATCTCGGCAATTTTGTTTTGAGCACGAAGTACGCGGCATCGCTCACGAGAGGACTCTAACTGCAGGGCAACGGTCGCGCGATTCAACTCAAGATTTGGATTTTCAATCTCCACAATCGGTGTGCCTGCATCGATGTATTGATTGTCTTCGATTAACACGCGAGCGATTACTCCATCGCCAGCCGG
>JANODQ010000168.1:0-3480 GCA_031412775.1 Pirellulaceae bacterium
TCCGAAACCGGAAATCTTTGTCCATTTTTACGCTAACCGTTTAGCTGAGTTTATCGCTTGCGCTGGAACCGAGAAAACTTCGACATTGGATGTACCCACGCAGTGTCGTACCATGCTTCCGCTCGTTGCCAAAGCTCTCGATTACGCACTTGCTGCCAAAAGTAAGCATCGACGATCTATCGTTGGATTTTTGCGTCAGGTTGGTAGCAAAGACGTAATTGATGACCTCGATCAGGTGAGCAGAGAATTGCGAGATGTTGAACGACGATTGAAAGGGATTCAAGTCGTTTTTGATAAAGTCGAGAGAGTACCACCGCAATGGAAACAAAAAAAGTTTAAGAATCGTCTACTGAATGATTTGCTTTCATATGACTTAACGTCGAGGGAAGAATCTCAGATAGCATGCTTGGGCAGTTTGTTGGCGATACTTCCTTCGATTGACACATCCTCATTACTTGACTCGGCTAACGAGTGGCTTGCACTTACAAAATCATCTCGTTACGTTAGCTACGCGTTTGTGAACGCGTTGCTCTATGCCTACCAGTTTAATAAAACCGATAAGACTTCGCAAAAACTTACGCACCTGAAAGCTCAACTACTGCGACGACTCTCAAATACTCTTCGGCGATCAAAATCACCAGCTCGACTAATCGATATTCTAAATATCCCAATCTCTTCTTCGCTCGGTTCAACACTTACGCTCTTCGAACGCTGGATAAGTCCTTACGGAGACGCGTGGAAGGACGCAGGCCATGATTCGCATCCACTATCATTAGATACATTCATGGCGTTTCTGGTTTTGCTTTCGAACGACCATGAATTATCGCTTCTCGAAGTCATCGCCTGCAGTCTTGCAGAGATTAGGGCGGCAGCCAGCGATACGCAGCATGCGTTACGTATGGTTCGATTGCTCAATGACGACCGCCGATTTGATTCGACATTTGAAGAGCGGGATTTCCGGGACATTTATCCGTTTGGTACAAACGATCGCGAAACCGTGGAGTTGTTGTTTGCCATCACACAAAATAGTATAAATCAGGATGATTTACGGGTATTGCATCCGCTTGCGGAATCACCCCATGGCCGCCGATTGATTCAACAATGGATTCTCAACGACTCCAGTCAAAACATTGGAAGGCTAGCTGGCATTGTTATCGCGCTCAAGAAAATGGCTAAGCCCTTTAACCCTGTATTCTTTGTGACCGATTCAAAGGCTTGGGTCGACGACTATCCTGAAACATTACACGATGCCTTGCATTCGTTATGCGAAGTTGCCGATAACGCTCAAGAGATTGCGAAACGTGTCTTGGCATCGGACTTTGTTGATCACGATAAGCTCACGCAAGAACTCAGTTTTCTGAAAGGCAAGCGGGGCGGTGCAGGCATTTCGGAAGACGCCTCAACTCGGCTTTTTAAGCGTTGTAACGCTATCGAAAATCTGTTGCGTGCCGCACCGAAGTTGTCTCCAGCACGATTAAAAACACTTGATGAAAAGCTGCTCGCTCGTGTTTCCTTGGAGTATGAAAAATTTCTGTTCGAAAGCTCTGGACGCCAACTCGCTGAATCGCTGGCAGAAACCGGAATCATCGTCCCGATCGACTACTTGGCAAAGACGGAGCAGCTAGCTCTAGTTTCCGCGATTCTTTCATTGACCACAGATATGCGAAAACTAGGACTATTGTTGTTGGAACGAGTAGTCCAGCAGCGCCCTTGCCCAGGATTGGAAGAGCCGGAAAACAAAGCTTTCATAGATCATCTTGTAACACGAAAAATTGATCCGTCACCTTGGCTTGATCTCGATCGACGACAGCGATTCTCATTCGAAGCTAGACCTGATTTCACACTTGAATTCGCTCGTAGTCCCATGGATTATTTTTTGATGGGACATCACTTTAATACCTGCTTGTCGCTTAACGGTTTCAATTTCTTTTCAACGATCGCGAATGCTGTTGATATTAACAAGCAAGTTGTCTACGGCCGCGAAGACGGTGGGCGTATCGTGGGACGCTGCTTGTTAGCGTTGGGGGCAGGTGGCGAATTACTTCGCTATACAGCCTATTCGCACGACAGCAAGCCTGATTTTGAAAACGCTATCGAATCCTTCGTTGACTCTCTGACTGTAGATATGAAAACGGTTCGCAGCACGACTGCCCCCGTTCGAAACTTGGTTGCGTCGCGATGGTACAACGATGGAGCTGTCGAGAGTACGGGAAGCGATGTTCGGCAAGCCGGGAACGAATTTCAGGCTTTTCTTGAGTCTCAAACGGATTCCGAGATTCCAACGGAACTTCAAATGAAGAACCTCAAAAATATAATTGCTCGCGTCATTAAGGAGGAAGATGCAACGCAGCTTGTCGGCAAGACGTTACGGCACCTCTCAAATAAATCGCCAGGATCCAAGCAGCTTCCGGGTTGGGTCTTAGAATCCGTTTGGACTGGAATCCAAATGAACGGAGCGACCGTCGAAACAAAAATAAAACTGGCCATCGCAGCCCTTCGCGCGGGGCGACCTAGATTGCTTGACGAACTTATGGCTTCAATGACTCGCCACGATATTCACGAGCTTTTTTTGCGAGGCAGATGTCAACGGCATGGCTGCGACTGTAATCGGATCGGTCATATCGGCAGCAAAGAGGATGTTTATGAAATCTTGCGAAGGGTCGAACCTCATATTGCACTCGAAGTGATTCAGACGGGTCGTAGACGTAATGTTCGCAACGATCTGGAGGAAGTAGACAGCGACCGGCGATTCCTACTGGCAAGTATTCATGAAAGATTGGGCCGAAGGAATCTTCCCGAACGCTTACGCCAACGACTCTAGAATTGTTTCTTGGTAGACCAACAACGCCAATTCGCCTAAATTCACCAGTAAACTATCAATCACCAATCAGCTTCGAATTGGCCCTAAAAAGTAAGCGACAATCGGGACCGTGAAACCCGGACAGCCTCGAAGAAATTGCTGCCCATAAAAGCTGGTTACAGCCTGAAGTGCTCCCGCAGCAGCCTAGGGAATCCGCACGTCAGATTAGTGGTTGATTAAAACGCTTTTTGCTAAATCCATTCAGTTTTTGCGTCATATAACATGTATAGGATCGATAGTGAGTAAGTACAGATCCAGAAAGTTTTAGTTGATGTTATTCATTGCGATGAAGCCTTTGGGGAAAGACAAATCAATCGACTGTCGCCTCGAGGGATTATCAGGGCGTGCGATGCATACATGCTGAATAGCGAACAGCTAAATCCAGGGCAAAAATGCGTCATATATGGTGATGCGAACGGGTAGCTTTTTCGTGTCGTTTTCTTGTTTGCCGTCGCTAGGTCAGTGTTGGCCTTCGATACGGTAACTTTACTCTTTTGCGATGGAGATGAATCGTGTCACACGTTGTCACAATCCGCACTGAGGTGCGGGATCCCAATGCTATTCGGCTAGCATGTAATCGACTTGCAATTTCGGAACCTGTCTTCGGTCCGACAAAATTG
>JANODQ010000169.1:0-2033 GCA_031412775.1 Pirellulaceae bacterium
CTGCATGATGGCCCTTTACCTAGACCATCCTAACCACCTTCTTGAAGATCGAAGTTTTGAGAATTACCTAGTTCGCACAAGCATTAATGCGTTGATTGTAATTGATGAAGTAGATGACCAAAGTGCCGACACAATAGCTGGCATCGTAGAGTCGGCAAACGACCGGCTTCGAATAGTAACGATCGGACCCGCCAAAAGACAACAAGCTCGAATGAGTCTGACAAAGATTATCTTGTCGGAGCCAAGTTCATCTGACGAGGTATATTCAGTAATTCAACAATTTGATTCTTTGAAGCCAGGCGTATTACGACAAATTGCAGAACAATCCTCGCATGATTTGCGATTAGCGTTATTTCTCGTTTCAGTCTTGATTCATGACGAACATCCAGAGCTGCTCCTATCTGGCAGTCCCGCACGTATGCTAGATAAGATCATCGAAAAATTTTTCATCGATGGTGATCAGAGGCTGAAAGCCAAGCTTGCTTTTGAGAAATCCTCATGTTTTGTAGACATAGGCAAAAAAGGTACTCACGGGAGTGAATTGCAAATTCTCGCAGATCTGTTCAATACTGATAGAAATGATTTGTGTCTAGGAATTAGTCTTTGTGACGAGATTGGGCTTTCCGTAAAAAGTTCGAGCTACTTTGAACCTAGTCCACGAGCGCTCGCATCGTTCGTTTTTTCGGAACGGATTTGGCCCGCTGTAAGATTGAGGCTCGACGACATTTTCAGTAAATCACCTGACCGTTTAATAAGGAAATTTCTCGAGAGATGCCACGAGTGTTCTGGACACATTAGATCGGAGGTGCAGGCCGATTTGGCCGATTACTTTCGACGAATGCTCCAAAAAGCCGGAGTCGATGAACTCCAAGATGAGGATAGCGCTCGATTGTTTTCGACATGGTGCGAGTTCGATCCTGCCGCTGGTTTAGAATGGTTACGAATTACGATTGAGTTGGCAGATAAGTCGACACTTCAGAACTTCGAAGGTGACTCCGGCTACGGTTATCGTTGGGGAGGTAGACGGTATATCGTCTGGCTGTGCGAAAGCTTGTCTCGGTTTCCAGAACACTTTTCTGATTGCGAGCGAATTCTGTGGAAACTTGCAAACAATGAAACCGAACTCGGTATTGGAAACAATAGTCAGGCCATTTGGTGTAATTTGTTTTGGCCAATCCTCACCCAACAGTCGCTACCGTTTCCGGAGAGATCATCAATCCTGATCAATCGCGTTCGAGAGAAAGACCCGGAGTCCGTTAGTCTGGTTATTAGGGCTATTCTCGAAGTTCTTACCCCTCGGATGGTAGGACACGTCGTGCCTCCAGAGTTTGTCGGCGGGGTCTTAGCACCAACTCCATGGCGCCCCAGCTCAAGGATCGAACTTAAACAGGTCGTACAGGATTTTGGAAGATCTGTCTTGAGAGCTGTCGGTCAGAGTTACGAAGAACCAGCATTAGAACAGTTCTGCGGGATGATTACGAAACAACTCGTTTCATTTCTAAACCTTGATCTTATCGCAGAGATCAGAAGTTTATGCGATCGAGTTAGCTCGCCCGAAGGGAAGCAGCAAATCCTAATGAACGTGAAGGATTTAAATGCTGCTATCAATGAGCGTCTTGCGGAAAGGGTGCCAGATTCCATAGCCGAGCAAGTCAAGAATTGGGAAGAAAATATCTCACCGACCGATCTACAATCTCGAATCAAATACCTAACAAGCCGTAGCTATTGGGATGTTATCGGGGATATTCAAAAAAAGGACGATCCATACCTGGCATTGGCCCGCGAAATTGAAAACGAGCCTTCAGTTCTTCCTCAGTTGTCTGCCTGGCTCAATTCGAGAAACGCAGAGTCGGCCTTTAATCTAGGGGTTGCGTTAGGGAAAATCGGGAGCGATCAATCGATTGACGATTTCATTCTTGCGAATATCCCTTCCGCCTCTACACAGTCGTTTTATTCCGGTTTTTTGCAAGGACGCTCAAATCGCGAAACCGGGTTAAAAGGGCAATGGCAAGATGCGATTGAATCAATCGTGT
>JANODQ010000170.1:0-9293 GCA_031412775.1 Pirellulaceae bacterium
AGATTCGCGGTGTCCTGGAAGCAATCGAACATCGGCGTGGCCCCAGCATCAAACTGATTCATAGGGGGCAAGCCAAGTATCTGTTCGATGGTTCGAAGAATGCTAGTCGTGTTGTAGCGGGTGCTGATGGTTTGTTCCCGCTTTGTGTAAGGACTTACGCAGTAGGAAGTTGTTCGGTAACCACTAACATGGTCCCAGCCTGCTTGAGGATCGTCCTCGATAGCGAAGATCGCCATTTTGGGCCAGAATTTGGATTGGCTTAAGCCTTCTACAATTCTTGCAAAAGCAAGATCGTTATCAGCCATGCTGGAGGCAGGCGTTGGATACTTTGCAGAAGTGCCGCTCGTGTGATCGTTTGGCAAGCAGATGAGGGTAAGATTTGGATAGGTTCCTTTTTGTTCGAAGTCTTCGAGTTCTTTGAGGATGTAGTCCGCGCGGAATTGGTCGGGAACTTGCATCGCCCATCCAACATATTCAACAGGCGAGTACGCTCGGATACTTTCGATGGCAGGCTCGCTGGCGAAAATCACTTCATCAGCTCCTTTCCATGTTCGATAACACGCCATGAAATTGGGAGTTCCTTTTTTCGCCGGATGGCGATATCGAAACTTGGGCATCATGAATTCGCCGTAGTTCCGTATCGATTTTTTGTGGAGCACTGCGTTATCCCAGATAAAACCTGCAGGCGAGTAGGCTAAGGCGTCCGATTCGTCTTCGCCCATGCCGTCTGGATAACTCCTTGGAAACCCAGCGAAGCTTTTTTCCAGATAAGCAGTCGACAGAGCGGATGTGCTCCATTGATGACCATCAGCACTTAAAATGCCACAGCAGCAAGTGTTATCTAAAAGCACAAATTGCTCGGCAATACGATGTTGATTGGGAGTAATATCTCGGCCGAAGATGCACAAGCCTTTGTCGCCATTACCGCGTTCGATATCACCTAAGACTTGATCGTAGGTTCGATTCTCTTTGATAATATAGACAACGTGTTCGATAAGGCTGGGTTCGCCAATTCGCTCGGGAATCGGTCGAGGCGATTGGTTGGCTCTTGGAGCCAATGCCGCGTCGCGAATTGCGTTTCGACGCATGTTTTTTGCGGCTTGTTCCGAAAGGGCCGCTAACTGTTCGTTGTTGGGAACGGGGACGATACTTACTGAGCCATTATGTTGATGTGAGTTGAAGCCTTCGCTACGCTCCTTCTTTGATGGTTTGCTTGGAAGACCCTTTAGATTCGCAACGTCAATCTGTTTGCGAGCTTCGTCATAAACAATTGCACCCGGATACCATCCAACTGGGATGATCCCTTGCAGTCGCGAATCGCCTTTGTCCTCAGGATCAAACGCCATGACGGCAATTGCATTTTGAGAACCGTTTGCGACGAACAGAGTGTCACCAGCGGTGTTGAATGCGAGGGCATTAGGAGCCGCACCATAAAGATCGGATTGCTTTGCATTTACCCAGATTGTTTCAATTACTTTGTCTGTCGCTGTGGACAAGATTGAGAGATTGTCACTGTTGGAGTTTGCACAAACGAGGTACTTTCCGTTTGGCGACAAGGCTAGGTCGCTAGGGGCGAGACCTACCATGCATGTCTCGGTTTTGCCTGTTGCTAAATCGATGATCGAGATAGAACCTTCGTTCGCAATGTGCCGAACCGGGTCAACACGTACAATTGTTCCGCGACCTGCCGGTCCGGTCAAATCTCCCTCATTGGGAATTCGGCCACCCCAGTTACTCACATAGGCTTTGTTATTGTGGATCACCACGTCATATGGAGCTACTCCAACCGGATAGGTCTGTTCAACACGCCCGCTTTCAACGTTTACTTGCAAAAGCGAATTGGAGAGGTTTCCACATACGAAAAGCTTGGTTTCCAAATCGTCTAGGGCGAGTCCACTCGGGATTTCTTGCGGTCGCCGAGGTGCATTCGCGTTTGGAAGCGGAATTGAATGCGATGGTTTGTATTTCCCTTCAGCATCCACCGAGAACACCTTGATCGAACCCCCGACATTGCTCAGAAAAACTTTTTTGCCATCACGACTGCAAATTAGTCCGTTGAAGCTGACAAGCGCGGCTGTGTCTGGCTTAAGAATGTTCGTCGAGGCGATCTCTGGCTCCAACGTCTGGTCTTTCGATGGGAAGTCAACGGTTTGTGTGACTTCATGGCTGTCTGGATTGATGACAATCAGCTTGTTTGTTTTTCCAGAGGTAAGAATCGACTTCCCATCTGGAGATAGCAAAAGAACTTGAGGTCGCATTCCTTTGAGCTCGATTTGAAATCCGGCTGGAGTGATGGACGTTACCGGAGTTTGGATTTCAGGCATAAACAACGTTTGATCAACTGACTCTTGAGCTAACGTATTCCCAATGACAAAAGAGCCGATCGTTATTGTGACCAGGCTTAGCCGACGAATCTCTCGCAACAAATCGTACTGGGAAAAACAAAAACATCGAATCGTGTCAATCATTAGCATTCCAAAAAGGTTCGTGTCACAGGGAGGATAGAGTGGTTTGTCGGAGGACTGAAAGCTTATGCCAATCGGTGCAACCACACGTAGATAATAATGCTCCAGTCATCATACCGATCCCGTGTTAAGTTTGTGTTAGTCAAAAGCGTTTGATGTTTTGCCACATCTCACTCAACGACACCATCGGCTCTGTGTCCTCCGTGCCTCTGTGTTTCAATTCCATACGATTGGTCGAGCCTCTGGTCGCATTGCTCGATCCCGTTTTTTGGAAACACAAAGGCACAGAGAGCACAGAGGAAAACGCAGGCATTTTGCAATTCTCGAACATAAAAATGGTGGTGTTCGGCGAGAAGTGTCGATGTTTAAACATTTTCCGCCAGTGACCACACGCATTATTCTGTGCCGTCGGACGTTCGATTTCTACTCCACCAAGCGGGGAGTAATGATCCGGAGCGTTCATCACGGGAGCAGACAAGACTGGGGTGATTGCGGCCGCGGGAAGCTTCAGCACTTTAGTTGCGAGTATGGCAGCCATGCCGCCGTTCTGGAGTCCAACCTCAATCGCGATGGTTCTAGAATCAGCTTCGTCAGAAGTCTCGCTAATTATGCTACGATATCACAACAATGAATTTGACTCGCCATCGAAAGTGTTTTTCAATCCTCTAGGAATTTATAATATGCATGACATGCCGGAACCCAATTCTGAAAGCATGCCCGATGCTGATGATAATCTTGCTGTAACTAGTGATGCTCTCAGCAGTGAAACTGTCAGCAGTGAAACTCTCAGCAGCGAAGCTGCAGCGGCGAAGAAAGAAGAGCTTCGATTAGCGATGAAGGCCTTTCGAAAAAAGCTGAAGCTAATGAAATTGGATGACGAGTCCCGACTTGGGCGCGGTCCTATGTCTGGCGGCGGTCGATCAGGAGTTGTGGCGATCACTCCTCCCAATCAGTTCTCGCGCGAAGTTTGGGAAGAGTTGGTGGAGCAGGGAAAGCTGCGACGTGCTGGACGCGGAATCTATGAATTGGTCGATCTCTAATCAACGATCGTAGATGTGCGTAAGCTGTGCGAGTTGGGCGGACAGCTCCGTCGTAAGTGCTGACGCTTCCATTCGCCACCTCCAATTTCCAGTGCAGGTTGCGGGTGTGTTCATTCGGCATTCACTTGGCAGTCGCAACGCATCTTGCATGGGGATGATCGCCAATTGAGCTGTGGATGCAAATGCGACTCGAATAAAGTCCCACGCAACATCGGTTAGCTGATGACCGAAGTAATCTTGGATTCTGGCTTTCTCGAGATCGGATCGACCTTGATACCAACCGAGGATCGTATCGTTGTCGTGGGTGCCGGTGTACACAACTGAATTCTTAATGTGGTTATGAGGCAAGAATATACTGCTGCGGTCGTGCGCGTTCTCGAATGCGAATTGAAGAATTCTCATACCAGGAAAGTGATTATTGTCTCGCAAGAATTCCACTTCTGGCGTGATCAATCCTAAGTCCTCGGCAAGTATCGGCAGGTTTCCGAGTTGCTTATGAACTTCCGCGAAGAGAGCCATCCCGGGTGCTTTGATCCACTCGCCATTGACGGCTGTTTTCTCTCCTGCTGGGATTGACCAACCGGCCTCGAAGCCTCGGAAATGATCGACGCGCAAGATGTCAACTAACTCCCGCGTTCCTTTAAATCGTCGTATCCACCACTGAAACGCGTTCGCCTCCATCGCTTGCCAGTTGTATACAGGATTGCCCCACAGTTGTCCGGTTTCACTGAAGTAATCTGGTGGAACACCCGCAACTAAAACAGGACAACAATCTTCGTCCATGCGAAAGGATTCTGGAGAAGCCCACACATCTGCGCTATCTTCCGAGACGTAGATAGGCAAGTCACCGATGATGGAGATTTGCTTTTCGTTCGCATAGGACTTAAGTGCAAGCCACTGTTCGAAGAAAAAGAACTGAAGCACTTTTTGAACATTTATCTCGGTCGCACACTCTGTTTTCCATCGCACAATTGCTTCGGGGGTTCGTCTTGCGATGTCTTGGTCCCAATAGCGATTCCAAATCGATTCGGGTGCCTGCTCGCGAGCAGCCTTGGCATCAAAGTGCTCTTTGATCGCAATGAATAGAGCGTAGTCATCGAGCCACGACGCATGCTTCTTGCAAAAATCGCCGTAAGCATTGAATCGCGAATCGAAAACCGTTCGCTTGAGAAACGTCTTTGCCGCCTTCATCAACAGCGGATACTTGAAAGCGATTGCTCCACCGAAGTCAACGTGGTCGGTGGGTAAGTCGTGAGCAGCTTCAACATCGGACTGCTCCAAGTCGCCTGTGGTAACCAGATGATCTAAACTGATAAGCATCGGGTTCCCAGCAAAACTGGATGACGAAGCATACGGCGAATCGCCATAGCCAGTTGGTCCGAGTGGAAGGATTTGCCACAGTCGCAGTTTCGATTCGACTAAGAAGTCGATCCAACGATAAGCGGACGCTCCGATGTCGCCAATACCATACCTGCCAGATAGCGACGTTGGATGCAGTAAGATTCCTGCCGACCGCTCATAGTCCATGCGAAAACACTCTTTCGTTCAAAAAATCTCATGCTAGTTTGGAAATGAACAGCAACCCCGAGGCATCAAGACCAACGATAGAGCCAAGGTCATGAGCCGAGCTCAAGACCCTAATTCATGCAAGTTGCGTTGTTTGGTCGACTTTACTTCGGTGCTTGCTTTTCAGCAAGTTCCGCTTCGATCTTTGACACAAAGGCTTGAATATCCGGGCTGGCATCCGGAGCAGCTGCTGCAAGCTTTGCCGATTTCAGGGCCGAATCTAAATCGCCCATGAAATGTTGCAGGTGAGCGATTGTGTCGTAAACGGTTCCCACTTGATTGACAGGGACCTTGTCGACAAGCTTTTGCGTGCTGGAAAGCAGTTTTTCTGCAAACTTACGGTTCTTAATATGTCCATTGCTGACTAGTTCGAAAATCCCCCAGTTCAAACCGTTGAGCTCGAGTGGCCGGCTTTCAAAGAACTCAGCGACAGTCTCATAAGACGCGAGAGTCAAATCGTCGTTGGGCATGAATTGCAAACGTAGCTCAAGCTGCATGAAATTCGCCTGCTTCAAGATTCGCGGTGTCTTGGTTTCTTTTACAAAGGAGTCCACTGTCGAAAGGATTGACGAGACGAGCTTTGGTGAGAGATCTTTTCCATTGGCCGATTCAATTCGCATCGAGATCGCTTCTTGAAGGCTTTCAAGTCGCTTTTCATCTTCGTATTCAACAGCGAATGCTTTGCGGTCCCATGATCCGTCGACCACTTGCTGTAATGGCTCATCCATTTGTCCTGGATGGCCAATCCATTCGACTATCGAGTCCTTGCCAACGATAAATGCGACCGGAATTCCATTCAGTTTTGCTGCAGCAGTGTAGTCGTTGTGCGTTGAACCATCAGGATCGGCTGTCAATGAATAAGCTTGTGTCAGTTCATTGAAGGTTATCACGCTACCGTCTTTTCCTTTGGCTTCACGTGCGAGAAACTCTTGAACGGTTGGAATGTCTTCGTCTGTCACACTGATGATTTGGACATCGTTATCAGAAAACTTTTTTTGAAGCTTTGCGAGATGTGGCATCGATTGAATGCAGGGGCCGCACCAAGTGGCCCAGAACTCCACCACATAAACTTTCCCCTTTTCAAACTTTGTCACAGGAGCTTTCGCACCGGGGACGCTTTTGTGCAACCAATCGGAGATGTCCAGCGTCGGTGCGTCGGAGCCGATTGACAACCGTGTTTCAGCAGACGCAGGTTGCAACAGCAAAATGCATCCGGCAAGGAGAAGAATAAATACGGAAAATCGTCTAAAGAGTGGCAACCAAGTCATGCCTAGAGGCTCCTGAATTTTTAAACCGGGTACGTTTTACAAATCTGCTAGTTGATCACAGACGATAGCATTGAAGCAATCACTGAGATGGACGATCATACACTCCGGTATCATTCGTCACCACATCGACGGTGCAATCCGGATGCCGGAATCCCAATTTGTTTCAGAACCACAGGAGTTTTGCTTGATCAGCCATCCTTACTACGAAACAGCCCTTGCAGCGGCTCAGCGGGCCGGGGAAATCCTTCGGAAATACTTTCGTACAAAAGTCACGATACAAGCTAAATCCGCAGTAGATTTCGTGTCTCAGGCCGACCTGGAGTCGGAATCGTCCATTGTAGAAACGATCAAAATTAAGTGTCTTGGTCACCAATTTTTGGCTGAGGAATCCCACCGAGACCGGTTTGACGCGGATGATTTATGGGTCATCGATCCCCTGGACGGGACGAGTAATTTTTTACACGGAATCCCCCAGTTTGCCGTTTCAATCGCTTACGTTCGTGGCGGGATCTGTGAGTTGGGAGTTGTTTACAATCCAATTTCCGAGGAATGGTTTACTGCCCAGCGCAACCACGGTGCATGGTACTCAGTCGGCTGTCCGAAAGCCGATCGCAACATGACTCGTCTGCACGTAGCCAAAGATTTAACTCTGAGCGATACGATGGTTGCCGTCGGCTTCTATTACGATCGAGACAAAATTATGGAGGCAACGCTGCGATCGATTAGTGATTTCTTCCGACAGAACATTCACGGCGTTCGGCGCTTCGGTGCAGCCGCCTTGGATCTGGCTCAGTTAGCACGGGGCGACTACGGCGTGTTTATGGAGTACAAGCTACATCCATGGGACCACGCAGCAGGTGGTTTGATTGTCTCAGAAGCGGGTGGAATGTTGACGAACTGCCTCGGCGAGCCACTCAACTTCAATGGTCCAACCAGCATCCTCGCGTCAAATTCAATCCTCCACGAAGCAGCATTGGCGATCGCAAAACGAAACCTTGTAAACGCGACCAATGAATAAGTCGTTAAGCGCAGGTAGGTAGCAATCATCGCGAGTAACCCAGTATTTATCGCACTGTATTTATCGCACTGTATTTATCATTTATCGCACTGTCACAATTTATCGCACTGTCACATTAAATGAGGCCCGCGATAATAGCCATGACCATGCATCCTTCACGGTACAAATTCCTCTTCATCATGGAGACCCAGCGTACAGTGAACATTTTCGCCTCCACTAACTGGGGCAAGGCCAGATCAAAACAAACGGCTTCAACTACTATTCGGATAGTCTATGACACGCAAATTGGGAACTCTGCAAAACTCAGCCACATTCGTTGTCAACAAGTCGTAGTCATACTTCAAGGCGGTTGCTGCGATCCAATTGTCGTGTGGACCAATCGTTGTTCCATTTTGACTCAGGGCTGCCACGATTTCGGCATGAATGTCTGCGACCTTCGAATCAATCGGCAATACTAAGACGTTTGAGAGTACTGTCGAGACAAACAGAATTCGCTTAGCCCGCCGACCGTCAGTATTCGCGCGGTGAATGCCTACTTTTAGTTCAGACTCCGTTATCACGCTGATGCAAGGTTCGCCGAACGCACTCCAACGGGAGAAATCAAGAATGCCTCCCTCACGTTCCCAACGAACGAAAACCCCGGTGTCGATTACGACTCCCATGGGTCATCAAGCTCTTTCATCGAAGTTCTATAGTCTTGAAGATCTGCTTCGAAGCTCGTCGCGTCCTCACCAAGGCGGGGTAGCCGGCGGAGCGCTGCATCTAAATCAGCCATTGTTCGAGGTAGTTCGATTGGAACCAACATCGCGATCGGCAGTTCCCCCTCGGCCAATTCAACAACGACCTTGTCGCGAACGACATGCCGTACAAGATTGGGCCAATCAATTTTTTCAGTCGAAATTTCGTGTCTTTCCATGATTTCCTCAGTTCCACCTAGTATAGCCAATCCCCGGCTGTTTGTCTCGAAGTATGAACACCGCAATTCCCGAAACGGAGATGCTCACAACCCTGTCCGACTTTCGCTTCAAGTTCATGTCTCGCTTTCTTGGTTCATAACGCGCTGACTTGCGAAAACGCCGGTAGTGATTCCAACGGGGAATAACGATAGCCCGCTAAACTCCATCTTTCTCGGTTGCTCCCTCGAAAAATTCGTCGTGCAGCCGATTGCTTTCTTCGAGCGTATCCACCCAAACTTCGCTCAGGCTTGCCTTTCGTTTTGATTCTCCCAGCGAAAGCCCGCAGAACTCGCGAAGCGCTTTTATCGAATCGAGTTTGGAGAAACCCTTATCGCGTAGGTGTCGTAAAACTGCGTCGTAATCCTTCGTTTCGGCCCACACCTGCGCGGAATAGTCATAATCGTTAGTTTTCATGCGTATGGTCTTACTTTGTTAAGTCGATGACTATTTCTACAATCTTGCCAGGATTCGCACCCGTTAGCCGCTCTCCGGTGAGAATCAACTTATCGAAACCAGCAGCCCGAGCTTGAGCGATCAATTCATCTTTCAATGCAAATACTTCCTTGATTCCAACTTTTAAGACACCCGTCTTTACAGGTTCGATAACAATGTCTTTGAGATGCAATGTTTTGCCACTGATAATCGTCTCGGCAAGGAATCCTACCTTCCCTTGGCTCGTTTCGAATACCTTTTCGAATAGCTGCCCTCCCTTGAACGCTCCTCCAATTGGGGCTTGGCCATTTCAATTTTCGTAATCGTGCTCATAAGTTCAGCCTATCGGTTATCGGCTTGTAGACGGGTATTTCAACGACCAGTCACGCTCCACGTCATTTCGCTTGCCCAAAATTCAGTAGTTTTTAAGCCTTTCAAGCACCATTTTCTCACGCTCCGCGGATGTGAACAGCTTGTAGTAGTCGTCGCCATACTTGCGGCAATCAAGCACATACGAAAGTTCATGCCGTACATTCAGCTTTGTCGAG
>JANODQ010000171.1:0-4574 GCA_031412775.1 Pirellulaceae bacterium
AAGCAAGCGAACAATGCCAAAGTGATAACAGGAACGGCGAGTTGGGATTTCATTTGATGCTCACAGGGTTAGGTGGGGGAGAGACTGGGTGACGAAAAGGGCATTTCTCTTGAGCCGTAGCCTCGGGTGCTATCTGGCAAATTGTGGCAAAGTCGAAACCCGTGGCTAGCGCCATCGGCTCAGGTTTCGTAAGCCCGGTCTTCCATTCGGCATGCGAGCGATTGCCTCAAACGCATACGGCTAGTTTTGTAACGGCTCCAGCCGTACTCGCTCAGCTTCGCTCATTCGATAGTAATCAGCGCGTTTCATACCCGCCGATGCTGCTTGGTCAATCACTAATGTAACGCACGGATGCAATTGCAGGGACGACGCAGGGAGCGAAGCACTCAACGGCCCTTCAACGGCCGCAGCGATTGCGTCCGCTTTTCCAGCTCCGCAAGCGATCAACAAAATCGAATGCGACTCCAATATTGTTCCAATTCCCATCGTGATCGCAGAAGTGGGGACCTGTTCCATCGAATCAAAGAATCGAGCGTTATCAGTTCGCGTTTGTTGTGTGAGTGTTTTTACGCGAGTTCGGCTGGCAAGGCTGGAGCCTGGCTCATTGAAAGCGATATGCCCGTCACTACCAATTCCCAGCAACTGCAAATCGATTCCTCTCAGAGATCGGATTCGCTCCTCGTAGGCAAGGCACTCTCCAAGCAAGTTTTTCGCATCGCCTATCGGCACGAAAGTTTGCTCCAGAGGAATATCGATGTGTTGAAAGAGGTTTTCGTTCATGAAGCGGCGATAGCTGCACGGATGCTCTGCCGCTAGCCCTACGTACTCGTCGAGGTTGAAGGTGTTTACGTTTGCAAAGGATATAGGAATGGATTTGTAGAGCCGAATTAATTCGCGATACGCTCCCACCGGGGTGCCTCCTGTGGCAAGCCCCAAGCAAGAGCTTGGTTTGCTCTTTACCTGGTTAGCAATCTCCATCGCAGCAAACGTAGCCACAGCCGCCGCATCAGGTTGAATAACAATTCGCAAAGTAACAAATTTTCTAGATTTGAGAGGTAAAGAAAAAGTGGGAAAAGCGAACACTGCTCGCTGATCGCCCGCATCTTCGGGGGGTTGTCTGAAGCTTTTACAACGCAATCGTGTATTGAATTAGGCCTGGGTCGGTAACCGATTTTAGTCCGCACCTACTACAGGTCGGCTATCTCCTTAAGTTGAAAAACCGAAGGATCTAAAGAATAGTTGAAATTCTTGCAAACATAAAGTACGGGCGATCCGCAACTAGACTCGAAAAACCGTCCATATTTTGAATCCAGTCGGCACCTTAAAAACTACAGCGTCTCTGGATAGGTAAACTTTCGAATTGAATCGGGAAACATGGTAATGCTGGCGCCGCTGCTCTTGGGAGCTTGATAGCGGCCATTTTTGACGACACACGGGTCGACAAAATGTTCATGCAAGTGGTCCACGTATTCCGTTATTCGCTCGTCTAAAGAGCCACTGACACAAATATAATCAAAAATCGATTCGTGTTGAACGTACTCGCATAAACCAACACCGCCAGCATGTGGACATATCGGGATCCCGAACTTTGCGGCCAGTAAAAGAACCGCGACAACTTCGTTAACACCGCCAAGCCGGCAAGAATCGATTTGGCAGTATCGAATGGCGTTAGCTTGTAAAAGCTGCTTAAACATTACGCGATTGTGACAATGTTCCCCGGTAGCAACACCGATCCCCAGAGGTTCCATCGCCCGAGCAATCGCGGCGTGGCCCAAAATATCATCAGGCGACGTTGGCTCTTCGATCCACAAGGGTTTGCAAAAGGCAAGTGATTTCATCCAATCAATCGCATCAGCGACATCCCACCGCTGGTTGGCGTCGACCATCATGGTGCGATCGGCTCCGATTTCGTCTCGCATGATTTTAGCGCGACGAATGTCATCTTGCAGGTCTGCTCCAACCTTCATTTTAAAGTGGGTGAATCCTTCGCCTATGGCCTCACGACACAGGATTCGAATCTTCTCGTCCGAGTACCCAAGCCAGCCAGCCGAGGTCGTGTAGGCAGGATAACCATCGCGAAGCATTTCAAATTCGCGATCTTTTCGCGTCGGGACCAATCGCTCGAGCATTTCCTGAGCATCGCTTGGCGTCAAAGCATCGGTCAAATACCTCCAATCCACCATCTCGACAATTTGAGCAGGTGTAAGATCTGACAAAAGCTTCCAAAGCGGCTTCTTCTCTAGCTTTGCCCAAAGGTCCCAAAGAGCATTCACAATCGCGGCCGTCGCAAGATGGATGACTCCTTTTTCCGGACCGATCCATCGCAGTTGTGAGTCCCCCGTAAGGTGCTTCCAGAAAGCTCCCGGTGCCAATGCGAACTCGTCAATCGAGTGACCAACCACAAGCGGTCGTAGTGCATTGATCGCAGCCACGACGATCTCGTTTCCACGACCTATCGTAAAAGTCAAACCATGCCCTTCGATACCGTCTCCGCGATTCGTTTCAAGAACAACATAGGCAGCCGAGTAATCGGGGTCTGGATTCATCGCATCCGAACCGTCAAGCGAGTCCGAAGTTGGAAAACGGATATCAAATATCTGTAAGCCGATGATGTTGCCGGAAATCATTTTGAATGTCATTCAGAGAGGTAATAAGCAACGAGCCAAACTGCCAAACTTAGTCCAAACTAGCTTGCTCGCCGGTAAGCAGAATTTCTAATACTTCCGAGGCAGACTCGGCAGTTTTAAGACGCGTCGCAATAAAATCACTTTCATCCATGATTGTCGCAATGATCGCTTGGAGGCGTTGATGTACACGAGGCTGTCCGGCGGGTGTGAGGAGCACCGTCAACAAGTGGGCTCGCTCTTGGGTTCCCCGATAAGCAATTCCTTTTTCCGAGCGAATCACAAAAACGACTGGCTTCGAGAGTCCTGCGATCCGAGCGTGAGGCATTCCTAATCCACCGCCAAGGTACGTCTCTACAATGCGCTCGCGTTCATCGATTGCTCGTGCAATCTGCTGCTTAGGAACAGGTAACGATTCTGGTCTCATTCGATCAAGCGCAATACGAATCGCTTCTGTGGTATTAGACGCTTCGACATCCAATTGAATGCGGTCTTCCGTTAACGCATCCGAAAGGAGTATCTGCTCTTCGTCTTCGAACTCATCGCGAATCGTGCCGATGATTTCCTCGATAACATCCTCGAGTGTCAGAAATCCAACCCAATTACCAGACAGATCGCGAACAAGTGCTGCGTGGATACGCTTCTTTTGCATGTCTGAAAGAAGAGATTCCAAAAGCGTGTTTTCAGTCGTCGTAATAAATGGACGTTTGATAGGGCCTAAGTCGACTTGATCACTTGAAGAAAATAAAGTGTCCTTCAAGTGAATGATCCCAATTGGTTCGTTTGGGTTTGCGTCGATCAATGGATAGCGGCTGAATCGATAACGACGCATCATCTCCAGGTTCTCGTCCCAGCTTTCCCGGACGCTCAGGCACCTCACTTGGGATCTCGGCCGCATTGCATCTTTCACCTTGAGTTCGCCAAGATCAAAAACATTCTCAAGGAACAGCAGCCTTCGAAACGACATCATCCCCTCGGACTGACCTTGGCTGAGAAGAATGCGCAGCTCGTCTTCACTGTGTCGATCGGAATAGTCGTTTACCCCCAAACCGACTAGCCCCAATATCGCGTTGGCTGAAGCATTTAACGCTTTAAGTGGAATATAAAACAAGATCCAAAAAAATCGAAGCGGAGCTGCTGTCCACAGCGACGCTTCGTCAGTCATCCGAATCGATACAGACTTGGGAATCAACTCACCGAACAAGATATGAAGGAAACTGACCAGCAAATAACTGATCGTAAAGGCGACGCCGTGGAGCGAGAACCATGCCGCCACTCCGTGCTCAGGAAACAAAGCGGTCCAAGAAAGCAACGGTTCGATCAATTGAACAATTGCTGGTTCCGCAACGAATCCTAGCCCAATCGAAGCGAACGTAATCCCGAGTTGGCAAACCGAGAGGTACTCGTCCAAGTTTTCTTGAACGATCTCGACGGCACGTGCGCCGGAGACTTTGTTGTCAAGCATCTCTTCGATACGAGACGGACGCATTTTGACCGCAGCGAACTCGGCAAGTACGAAAAAACCATTGAGCAACAGCAACAGAATTGCGATAAGAAGAAAAACAATCGTCATGAATTGCTCAAAGGCAGAGATGTCTCGCTAACTGGGAGTTATTGGTAGTAGAAGTTCGTCCTTAAAACAGTCTAAACGAACCTCTGTGGAGCGAATGATTCTAATACATAACAAGCTCCAACGCACGCACAGCGAACCAAAATATGTATGATACAACCAACGTAAATGCATCATCTTGCTGAAACGCCTCCCTTTTTTTATTGAACTTTTGCTATGCCTTTTGACCGATTTTCTGTTCTGCGGATGCGTTGCATCTCGTTTTGCTTCCTGCTTTTTCAAGTGATCGCTGCCTTCTGCATGTCTTCGCAAAAATCACACGCGGGACAATTTGTGCTTTTCGATGTAATGTTCGACTACACCAAACAAGATGCCGAAAA
>JANODQ010000172.1:0-1672 GCA_031412775.1 Pirellulaceae bacterium
ACTTTGTGCGCCGCAAGCTCTCTGAGGCGGGATTAGCGATGTCGAAGCCAGCTGATCGCCGGACGCTGCTGCGTCGCGTGAGCCTGGACTTAACCGGTCTTCCTCCAACAGCAGAAGAAGTCGAAGCAGTCGTCGCCGACCCTGCTCCAGATCGATACGAACGCTTTGTGGAGGATCTACTGAGTCGTCCAACTTGGGGAGAGCATCGCGGTCGATATTGGTTGGACTATGCGAGATACGCTGATAGCCACGGAATCCACTTTGATAACTATCGCGAGATGTATTCATTTCGAGATTGGGTTATCAATGCGTTCAACAGCAATATGCCTTTCGATCAATTCACCATTGAACAACTAGCGGGCGACTTGCTTCCTGATCCTACACTCGACCAGCAAATTGCTTCTGGCTTCAATCGATGCAACATTACGACCAGCGAAGGCGGTGCGATCAGCGAAGAGTATCAAGTTCTCTACACTCGAGATCGTGTTGAAACGACTTCGGCAATTTGGCTCGGATTAACAACCGGCTGTGCTGTCTGCCACGACCATAAATTTGATCCGATCAGCCAACGCGAGTTTTATGAGCTTGCAGCATACTTCAATAACCTCAACCAGACGGTCATGGATGGCAACCGAAAAGACACGCCTCCCGTTGTGGTTGTTCCCCAAAAATCAGAGAGAGAACGTTACAAAGAATTAATCACAAGTGTCACGTCGACTCAAAAGTCATTGCAAGATCGTCGAGTCGCTGCTAAGTCGGAATTCGATTCTTGGAAAGACAACCTGCAAACCAACGCCAACACAATTCTTGCCCCGCTTCGCGCGGTTCCAAGACCCGTCTTTCAAGCACCCTTCACCGACAACCAACCGAACACGCTCGCTTATGTATTCGAAGGCGAGCAGTATCGCTTGCCACTGATTAAGCCCGCCAAATTCGCTCCCGGTTACATCGCCGATCAAGCTTGGACTGTTGAAGCGAAATCGAATCCAAGTTTTGCGGAAGTTGGAAAATTCGAGCGTAACCAACCTTTCTCAATAAGCACCTGGGTCAAACTTGCATCCAAAAATCAAACAGGTGCGCTGGTTGCTCGGATGGACGAGGATAACGGTTTTCGCGGCTGGGATTTGTGGGTTGAAAAAGGTCGCATTGGAATGCATATCGTTAATCGCTTTCCAGAGAACAGCCTTAAAGTTATCTCGGAAAAACCTATACCAGCCGATAAATGGCACCACCTAGCAGTCAGTTACGACGGGTCCAGCAAAGCAGAAGGTGTCAAAGTAATTGTCGATGGCTCGGAAGTGAAAGTATCGATCTCAAATAACTCGCTGTCTGAAACGATTCAAACTGAGACCCCACTTCGGATTGGAAGTCGGAGCAAAGGGAGCAACACCAACGGTGCAATTCTTCAAGACATTCGTATCTACAACACGGCTTTGTCCGTCTCGGATGTCGATACAATTCGTTCGGTGAATCGGCTTGTTTATCTGGTATCGAAGCCCGCGAAGTCTCGTAGCGAAAAAGAAACCGACGAAGTCTTCACTTGGTATCTTCGGACTCAAGATTCCGAGACAATTGCGTTGACGAAAAGTATTTCAACGCTCGAATCGGAGCAGAAGCAGATCGAGTCTCGAGGAACTATCGCGCATGTGATGTCCGAGAAGAAAGAAACAGC
>JANODQ010000173.1:0-19205 GCA_031412775.1 Pirellulaceae bacterium
TCGTAACCCATGCTGTCCGGCAAGGAAAGGTCTGACAAAACCACATCAAACTTCTCATTTCGGCCAATCGCGAGTGCAGCCTCTAGTGTTGAGACGTGGTTCAACGAATTATTGATGGACGAATGTTTCATCGCGCGCTGAACGAATTCAGCATCCAACGCATCGTCCTCAACCAATAGGATTCGAATTTGTTTGTTCGTAGTCATTTCCCCACCAAAGTTGAATCGCTTGCTACTAGCATTGGATCGAAGGACCCATCCAGCACAAAAAATATTAGCTTGAGGAAATATGCGACGGAGGGGAGGCGCAACTTTTGCAGTAAAGTTGCACACATTAGGCGAAAACAGATGTAGCGGAGCCCCAAGTGAAGTAAAACGTACTGCCTTTTCCAGGTGTCGACTCCAGCCAAATACGTCCACCGTGTCGTTCGACAATTTTCTTGCACAAGGCTAGGCCCATACCGGTACCAGTATAGGCATGCCGGCTGTGCAATCGCTGAAAGGCAATAAATATTCGTCCGAAATGCTCCGCCGCGATCCCGATGGCATTGTCACGAATGTAAAAAACATATTCGTTTTCTTGAACCGTATGATTTTTGCAATTTGTCTTCAGACGCTTAACGTATTCCAGACCTGTTTCGACTCCAATTTCGATGCGAGGCGCAATGTCACCTCGGTATCGAATGGCGTTATCGAGTAGGTTTTGAAGGAGCGTTAAAAATTGGTTTTCATCCGCAACAATTGTCGGAAGTGGGTTACAAATAATCTGTGCCGATGATTCTTCGATAGCGGATGCAAGGTTGTCAAGGACGACATGGAGGATCGCGTTAGGGTCAACCGTCTGCATAGGTTGGCTTTGGGACGAGAAGAGGGAAAAAGCGATTAAGTCTATTAATAATGTCTGCATACGCTTTGCTCCATCGACGGCATGATCAACCCATCGACGAGCCTCTGTTTCGAGCTTGTCTGCATGGTCATCGACAAGTGCCTGGAGCGATAAGACGATTTTTCGAAGGGGTTCCTGCAGGTCATGTGAAGCTGAGTGTGCAAACTCATGGAACTCAGTGTTCGATTCGGCTAGTTCAACCCTGCGTTTCGTTAGCTGGACTTGTGATCTTTCCCAGGCAGCCAATCCAACAATGGTGCATAAAAAGCAGTACCGATCTTCGTGATGGATCGCCCTGAGCCTGACGTCAATTGGTATCTCCTGTCCATTTTTTCGTAAACCGCAGAGGTTCTGACCGGAATCGACATCGTGAGAGGCGGGAATTACAAAGAAACCATTTCCATATTCGGGGTGTTCGCGGCGAAACCTCTTTGCAACTAGCAACTCGAACGGAGTCCCTATCAATTCAGCAGCGTGGTAACCGAACAGGATTTCTGTTTCGGAATTTGCGAATGCAATAGTTCCATTTTGCTCAACTAGAAGTAAAGCGACTGGAACTAATTCCAGTGCCTCACGAAATCGAATGTCAACGCTTTCTGGCTGTTTGAAAGGATTGGTTGATTGATTCGAAGATACTTGAAAATCTGGTTTGAATTCCATTTGGCAGCTATCCTGATCTATCAATAAACTGAAAGAATTGGAAACATGATCTATCGGCTCTCTAATCGTTTATACCTTAAACGCGATTTTGCATGAAACCAAATGCCAAGGATTGAACAATTCCCTTCTGCGCAAATTACCGTATCATCGGAATGTAATGCTCAGTAGACTGCCATTGGGCAGCGTGAATGAGCAGAACAGCGGGAATCAGCAGAACAGTAGGGCGAAAACACGGAGGGGGTTTCTAATTGGGAGGGAACGACATGCGAGCAAACCTTTATGCAGATTTTCAATTAACAATTGACAACTGCAGTTTCGAGCCAATTCACCGGCCATTAGCGACTCAGGGGCACGGTCAAATCATGGTATTTGATACGAAACGCCCGCGATTTTTGTACGCGATGAATGAGCATTTGCCGGAATGGCTCGGGATAGCTAGGGCTAAGCTTTGGGAGCAACCTGTTGAGGACTGGATGCCAGAACTACTTCAAAGTTCGCACCGAGAACTGCAAATGTCAACCTTCAATCAAATTTTGGATCCGATTTCTTTAAGCCACAATGACCAGTTGTTCGACGTTATTCCACATGCGTATGCAGGAATGCTATTTGTAGAAATCGAACGGTCACATGGTCCCTCCGTGTCGTTTAGTATTTTGCAAAGCATATCGAATCGTTTGCGGTCTTGTCGAAGCCTGGATGAACTGTTCGCGACAACCGCCGAGCAAATAAAAAAAATCTTTGAGTACGACCGGGTGATGATTTATCAGTTTGATAAGGACTTTCATGGAACCGTCATTGGCGAGTCCAAGGAGCCTCGATTGGAATCCTTCCTCGGTTTGCACTATCCAGCAACCGACATTCCTTCTATGTCAAGGGATTTACTTTTAAAAAATCGAAGTCGAGCAATTTCCGATATTCAGCTTTTAAATGAACGATTAGAGTTCAACCCCGAGTTGGGTTTTTCGATTCCTTACCTAGATCTGTCGATGTGCCAGCTACGAGCAACCTCGCCTGTGCATATCGAGTATCTTGAACACATGGGCGTGCGAGCGACTTTGACTCTTGCCATCGTACAAGAAGGAAAACTCTGGGGGCTATTCGCTTGTCATCATTACGCAGCTCAAATTCCCCAGTACGAGTTGCGAAAAGTGGGCGAAGCAATCGCCGACTTGTTTGCGGTGCGGCTATCTGAATTGCAACGCGATGAACGCCAGCAGAGGGTCATAAAGTGTCAGGAATCTGAACAGAAATTTCTGGAACAAATTCGCGTTGAGGAGCACTACAAACTGGAACTAACTCAAGATGGTAAATACCTTGAGGGAATATGCATGGCAGATGGGGCTGCGGCAGTATCGATGGACGGTGTTATTTGTTCGGTTGGAACAGTCCCGGTCAACGAAGATATCATGGCTTTGAGAAATTGGTTGATGCAATCCGAAAATGGTGAATTGCTTGTGACAGACGATTTGATGACCACAATTCCGCTTGCCGCCGAATTCTCAACTCGTATCGGTGGCATGCTTGCAACACGAGTCTCCGAAGTTTCGCAAAATTATCTTATGTGGTTTCGCGTACCACATAGCAAAATTGTTGATTGGGCAGGCGACCCATCCAAAACCCTTGAGGGTAAGCGAAATGTCGGAACTGAAGAAGTTCGCTTGAGTCCTCGTAAGTCTTTTGCAAAGTGGCAAGAGGCCGTCGAAGACAGGTCCATGCCCTGGGACTCGGACGAGATTGCGACAGTCGGGCGTATCCGAAACACCATTCTAAAATTAGAGTTCAAGCGAACGGCCGCAAACGTTATGCGGAGTCGGCAAGAGTTTATGCAGTTAATTTACGCAGCCTCTCATGACCTTCAAGAGCCTCTACGAACTCAACTGAATTACCTCGAATTGCTAAGCGAAGAGATTCACACTAGCGAACATGACGAGTGGTATCATTATGTCGGCCGAGCGTCTCATGCTGTTTATCGGATGCAGGCTTTAATCGCTGATTTATTAGACTATGCAAGTTTGGGAATACAGACCAAACGCGAGCCAATCGATTTGCAAAATCTTATTGCGGAAATCCAAGAGGATTTATCACAAGCAGTCAATAAAAATCACGCTGTCATTCGAGTAGGAAAATTGCCGTGGTTTAAAGGGAATCGAAGTGAACTGAAACAACTCTTTCAAAATGTTCTCACAAATGCCATTAAGTACGTTGCCACAGACACCATTCCGCAAATTGACATCTCAGTGAAGCGAGAAGGGCGATTTGTCGTGTTTTCGATCGTTGACAATGGAATTGGAATCGCTGAGGAGCATTATCAGAAAATATTCCTTATGTTTCAACGGCTTCACGGTAGAAAGCAATACGAAGGGACAGGAATCGGGCTCGCGTTATGCAAAAAAATTGTTGAAAATTACGACGGCCAGATAGGGGTCTGTTCGACTGTTGGCAAGGGAAGTAATTTTTGGATGAAATTCCACGAGATAAGCGTTATAGGTGACTTCGAATGATAAAGAAAATAAATTTAGTTCTGCTGATTGATGACAATGAAGATGATAATTTTTTTCATCGTCGAGCCATGGAAAAAGCTGGCCGCGTTGAAATGGTCGACGTTTGTTTGGATGGCAGTGATGCCCTTGACTATCTTCAAAACATTGGGAAGTATGAGATCCGGGGACAGAATTTCCCGAGACCCGATTTGATTTTTCTCGATATTAACATGCCCCGAACGAACGGTTGGGAGTTCCTTGATAAGTATGCCTTATTAGATGAGCGATTTATTGGAGGGCCTATTATCGTCATGCTTACAACTTCCTTAAACCCTAATGACCGCCAACGGGCTGAACGTTGCGAGTTAGTGAGTGAGTTCATGACCAAACCATTAAAACAACAAACCTTCCTAGAAATTCTCGATAAGCATTTTCCGAATCTTCGCTAATTAGCTGGCAGTTTGAGCTACGAAAAACAACTGTTTCTAAACTGCTTCAAGATTGGTAGACAGTGGTGTCCGTCCGTGGTAGGAAGAAAATCTCACTTCGAAGGAATTCTAAACTTCTTGCCCCGGTGTCGCATTCGAATGACAACCGCCGGGACAAGTAGCCACAACAGCCCCTTGATCGTGAAAAAGGCAATCGTTGCCAAACTTAAAACTAACGAATTGTTCAATAAATGTTGTAATATTTCCATGATCAAAATCCTTTATACCTGAAAATAGATTGAATAGATTAAGCGACACTATCCATGACATTGAATCAAAACCGATGATGATTACACGAATTGAATTCTTTTAACGACACTACTCAGCACGTTCCGAATAATGACGTGAGCTTATGCAACGCGAACAACTCGCAACAGATCACCCCACACATCATCGTCCTGTGGTTGCTCACCGATTGTCTGAACAACGTCAAGTATTTCAGAAAGTAACTCCACTTCCAGTGAATCCTCAACGTTTTGACCTGCCGGATCATTAACAACATCCGAGTGGTCACTAGTCTGGGTATCTCGGGCTGCTTGTATGGATAAAACTTCTTCTAATGACAACTGACGTTGTGATTCGAGAAGACGCAATTCCTCGGTAAGTCGATCACGACTGACGCTCATCCTCGCAGCTTCTGAACTGAAGTGAAGGATCGATGATTCACTCTCGAGCCGTTGAATTTGCAAGAGATCGATTTCTCTCCGTGATTGTTCTAACATCTCTCGATCCGATTCCAGACGGGCCATCGCGTTCTCTCGTTGCTGACCAATCAGGGTTATCGCTTGGAGAGTTTCAACGAGCTGTTGCTCTCTTGCACCAATTTGCGAATTAGTTTCCATTAACTGCTTTTGTTTAGAATGCAATTCTGCCTCAAGAGTTTTACAACACTCGACTAGTGAAAGTTCTTGTGCTTTCAGTTCTAAATGGGATCGAAATAAATCAGACTTCTCCGCCTGCGATACATACATTTGCTTCTCAATAACATCCATCGTCGCTAACAGTTCAGCTCTCTTGGATTCCAGTGCAAAGTAATTTTCGGTGGAAACCAAAATCGATGCTTCCATCTCATCCGTTGCTTTTCGAAGGGCCGAGTTTTGCGACGCTGTAGAAGCAAGGTTGATTTCGGCTTCCTTCCATTGTGCTGATAAACTTTCGAACTCCTTTTCGGCTTGAACAAGCTTTTCGTTGGTGGAAAGAAGTGCCTTGTTAATATTCTGCAATTCAATCTGCTTTGACTGAACATCAGTCGATAAATTCGCTAGTACAGCTTCCTGTTGCCCCGACTCTCGAGTGAATTGAAGTTTACTTTGGTTCAACTTCCCTAAAAGTTCTTCCAACGCCTGTCGATTCGTTCGCAGTTCGGCTTGATAATCGCTTAAAGCTTTCGCATCCGCTTTTATCTGTTCGCGATTCATGATAATCCCGTGCTGGAGATTCTCCATTTCAAGTGACTTCTTAGAGCATGTCGCGTCTAATGCCTCCCATTGAGATTGCTTTTCTAAATACAACTTCTCTTGCTCTTGAAAGATCTGAATTTTTTCTTTCATTTGTACCAGCTTCATCCCAAGAACCTGCTCCTGGGACTTCAAGTCGTCGCAACGGCGTGTCTGTTGTTCGTGCAGCTGTGATCGATTGCTGATTTCACGAAGCAATTCATCATGCTGGGCGACTAACTCCGCTAACAGACCTTTTTCAGTCTTACATTTCAATCGTAGCTGTTCGAACTCGAGCGTAGTCGCATCCACGTTCATGCGGCTACGATTCAGTTCCGTGTCGAGCTCGTTCAGCAGTGTCCGCTTGCTTTCCAGCGAATGCTTGAGAGCATCTTCGCTGTGAACGAAATCGCGGCGTTTTCCTTCTAAGCTTTCGATCTCCGTAAATAGCTTGTCGCGTTGCAATGCAGCGTTCTTGACGGCGAGTACGTTCTGCTGCAGGGCACATTCCGTATTTTTGTGCTCGACTTGCAATGATTGTACTTGTCGCTCGAGTGTCTTCTGCGAAGCGTCCAGTTCTTGATTGGTTCGCTTGAGCATTTCGCCGTACTCCTGCCACTGACGACAAACGGTCTGTGCTTCGACAACCTCCGCTGAAAGTTGCTGTAGTCCTGATTGAGCTTGACTACGATTCATTTCAATTACTGACAACTCTCGCGTGATCGCGTCAACAGCCAACTTACTTGCCGCTGATTTTTGCTCTGATTGATCTAGTTCCTTCCGAGCAGAAGTCTTTCGGGTTTCGATCTCGACAAGCTGAATCTTGGCCGTTTCACACTTTTGATTTAATTCAGCGAAGACTTTCTCCGATTTCATCGCTGAGTTCTCAAAACGTTTTAGTTCGGCAAGAATTCCATCCCGCTCATTCTCCTTCGATAGACATTCATGTTCCAGCGACTTAACTCTCTCGGTTAATACTCGCCACTGGCGATTAGTTTCGTCCACGGTTGATTCAAGTTTTCGGATCTCCTCATGCAAATCCGCAGCCCGAGCAATGTTGGACTCGCTTTCCGCGAGGGTCCGACGATCAGCCGCAATGCGAAGCTGAATATCATTTTGGATCAAATCAAGTGACGCCTTGGCGTTCGATAGTTCATTGCATTCTTGTTGAAGTCGATGTGTGACTTGAATAAGTTCTTCGCGTTCACGATTCGTCAATTCAATCTCGGACGCAAGCGTGGCCAGTTTTGCCTTGGAAGCATTGATGGCAACTGTTAACTGGTGCGACTCTGCCTGCAACAAACATTGCGATTCAGTTGTCTGGGCTCTCTTGGTTTCAGCCGCAAGCACCTCGTTAAATGAATACTGTAGGGTCTTTTCGTTATCGTCAAGCCTGTTCCTTGCAATCTGAATGGACGCATGAATTCGATTGCTTTCTTCGATGGCCTCCTCTTTTTGTTTAACTAGTTGCTCAATTTCACGCTGAAGTACCTCAATCTCTTTTTGAAATGTAACGCATTTGAGTTCGACCACGTTCAGCGTATCAACCGATGATTCTGATTCACGAATCTTTTGTTCGAGAAGATCCAGTTCCTGGAGTTTGTTCGAATAGAGTTCGTTTTTCGTAGCGTAAGCGTTTTGTAGATCTTCAATCTGCGTTTCGCGTTGATCGATTCCTACATCAAGCGAGTTGAGCAGTTCTGATTTTTCTGAAAGTAACGTGTCTAGTTGAGCAACAGCTTTTTCAGCTTGTTCCCTTTGTTGGCCAAGCTTCTCAATATTCGCCGTCATGGTGCCTAGATGATCCGCTAGGCCTTCGGACTTATCTGCTAGTACTGCAATCCGAACTTCTGCGTCTTGGCAGAGCGAGATAAACGTGAGTTCTCGGGCTTTGGCCTCGTCAATCAACTGCTCAATCGAATTGATCTCGGCGAGCTTCAAATCGAGTTGTTTATCTAGAAGGACTAATTGCCCCGCTTTTCGTACTTGATCCGTATCCATGACAGCTAGCTGCACTTGCAAATCAGTGATTAAATCTTGACTCGCGTTTGCTGCTAGTTGAGCCGCATTCACCTCAATTCGTAGTGCAGTCAGATCTGCCTCGGCGAGTCCCAGGTTTTCTTGGGATGTAATGATTTGAGCCTCAAGCGATTCACTAACTGATAACTTTTCTTCCAAGGCTAGCTTATGGCGTAGAAGCTCTGCATCGAATTTCACATTAGTTTGTGCTTCGAGTGCATGCAGTGATTCAAGATGCATCTGAAGTTCCGAAGCTTCTCGCCCCTGAGCATAAACCTCATCTCGAAGACTTTCCGTTCTTGCTTGTAGGTAGATCATCTCTTGGCGTTTAGTCTGAAGTAGCGCTTCGCATTCTGCGAGTCCTGCATGTTCAACTTCTTGCGATTGCAATGCGGCGAGCCGAGTAGTCGACTCTATGATTTTTTCCTGGATCTGTGCTTCTTGAATAGCGAGTGCGTCAAGATATTCAGTTTTGCGAGCTACCAAACACGACTGTTCTTGAAATTCCGCTCGTAATGTATCTAGACTGGTTGCGAGTGCATTTTTCTCTGATTCTAGGTTATTAACAACACGTTCCAAGCTTGTTCGTGAATTGTCGAGCAGCTCGATTTCGCCATGAGCCAGTTCAATAGAAGTTCTGATACTATTTAAATCGCGATGCGGCAACTCACAGGCGCACAACTCCACATAACTCGCCTCCAATTCCGATATTTTCGCCTGGAGTAAGATCTTTTCGTCACTCAGTGTATCTGTTTCGTCTTGTATAATTTTCAGCGAACGTTCCATTTCGCTGATTTCTTCATTTTTACTTATGGAAATGCATTCAAGCTGGAGGATTTGTTTTTGGATCCCCATGATGTCACTTTGAACCTGGCTGCTATACGCGTCAATCTCTGTGACTTCTCGTCGCTTGTTGGCAATACTCGCTTCATAAGCGACTAACTCGGTCTGGATCGTTTGAGTTGCTCGTTTACAAGACTCAAGCTCCTTTTCTACACTTAATTTTTCACCAAGATTGATTTCAATTTCTTTTACAATGGTGACTTTCTGATTTTGCAAATTATCACATTCATGCTTAGTTGCGACGTTCTCGTTTTGTTGATTTTCGAATTCATTCAGAAGTTGTTGTAATTCATTTTCTTTATGCTCAACGCGAGTGGCGAGCTCTTGCTCCTGAAAATCAAGCGTTTGGATAGCCAATTGACTCTGCTCTTTTTTTTGATCTAGCTCTTGCAGCTTTTTATTCCAATCATAAGTTAAGCGACTTAGCTGATCGACGTTATCGCTGATGCTTCGGATTTGATGGTGAATGTCTATGGGTTGAGTACCGTCAAGACGATCGCGATTGGAAACGTCGCTCAGCAGACAGACTCCGGCAAGAACAAAAATGATCATCGTGCCAAAATTGCACATTGCTAATTGTAGAAGAGAGGCACTAACTGTGACTAAAAGCATGTTCGCAATCACGGTCATAGCAATTCCTAGCGCGAACAAACCATAGGTGATTCGTCCCAATCCCTTCTTGGTCGCAACCGTACTATCTAAACATTCGTTAGATAACTCCGACGCCCGGTGCTGGAACTTTTCCATGGATTCTTTTACCGATGCTAGGTACAGAACCATTTCGGGATGCTCTTGTATGTACTCTGGCGAAGCGCCCGTAGAGCTACTTTCCGTGCTGCGATTTAGCAGATCGCCCAGAACGTCTAGTTGCTCAATCAGTGGATTTTGTTCTTGAACTTTTTGACTCATGATTCTATCTTCCTGAAGCGGTTACACGCTCGAAGTCCTTCATTTTCCGTTCCATCGATTCGAGCCGAGTCGCTAATAGCGCGGCCGTGTCGGGGATCGCATCGATCTTGGGTTGCTCTTTTTTGTCCAACGCAACAGTCCACCAATCCATTCCGATCTCTTTCGCTTTGTCGATTGAACAAACAACTAAGCGAATCTGAATTGTTAAAAGCTCGATGTCGACGAGTTTAATTCGAATGTCACCAGCGATGACAACGCCCATATCCAGTACGCGTTCCAGGATATCTGCAACGGACGCGGAAGCAGTCGCACTAGGTAGTCTTACGTTTCCCATAATTTCAAGCTTTCAGATATCGGAGTTATTAAAATTTCAATTCGATTTCACGGACTTTTTATCCGGAATATATTTCTCTCAGATCAATTTGCCGAGTGGTCCCAAATCAATGCTAAGATCTTTCTTGGTGAGTCCAAACGCCACACAAAGTGAGTCAATCGCTTCGGATTGTTTCATTAAACAGTCACCAACGCGGTCGACTTCGTCCTCTGTGAGCGTTCCATTTTCCATACGACGAATCGCTTGTCGTTCGAGCAACTCATGAAGCAGGTTCACGATGGCCACAGCAAGTCGTCCAAGACCCTTGGCCGCATCAGGCCCATTAATTTCAATTTTTCGTTTATCGATGATGGAATCGACCTCTTCCGCGGTAGGGCAACGCAGATTGGATTCTGAAGATACATTAGAAACCATGGGATCTACCCTTTGCGTCACCGTTGGCAACCGCTCGTTCAGACCCTATGGTTCTATTATCACCCAAGCCTGCAGCACCAGTTATAGAGTTGGCCATTCGTGGGAAGCTGCAAAGGCTTGCTGGGCGTGTTTCCATGGCGTCGATCGCGCAGATGAGTCCTCGCAATCCGATGTACAACAGCTCAACGCCCGCGACAGACACGGTGAGATCGCCGTTGATAACGACTCCCTTGTTTAACATCCGATCTAAAGCATCACAAAGCGTGATTTGATCGGTTAGCTCATCCTGATTGTTTTTCATTTGCATCATCCTGATAGCAAAGTGTTATAAAATTACTCGCCAAAGCTCTCTAGTTTATCTAGAAGCTCTGTCTCCTGATCCTCGAACTCTTCTTCAGTAATCTCACCTTTTTCTAAGGCAAGATGAAGTGCCGAAAGCCGGCCCATCACGTCCGCTCTATCACGTTCGGTCTGTTGTTCAACAGCTTTCGCAACTTCTTTTGCAATGAAAAGAAATCCCTTAAACGGAGACATCACTATATCATCAAGAAAAAACATACTAAGATCAATCCATTGACAGGGCTAGCTTTACGAAACTGTAAGGAGGCCACGGTCCGTTGTAATTAAAAGCGAAATCGTTGTTAAACATTTCGGCCGCCTTGTAGACAAGCTTTTCAAATGCCTCGACATCCTCGCGATTAATTAAACATGCGATTCGTACCACTTCTTGCTCCTTTCGAAGTGGTTGGAAGTCGATTTCTTTGCACAGCGGCTCAAGTACCGTAAGAACGCGGCTCAGGTATTGCTCCCGCTCAGATGTAAGGCGTTGTTCAAATTGTCGACCGAGTTCGATTTGTTCATCGCGTGTTGCCTGGCCGGACGCAACGTAATCGCGGCTACCTGCAAGATCGGAGTGGTTTTCCATGAAGTACTGGAAAATATTACTGGCGGTCCATTCAATCGAAAGCGCCATCTCTAATTTATTTTCGACTCGTGTCAGTTCTGTTTCCAGAACCGACGCATTACTTTGAAGAAGCTGTCGAACATGCTGCTCGCTATCTGCAATTAGTCCGAAGGCAACAGGCAAGGCACTCCACTGTCGAGCGACTTCTGTCACGACATGTTGATGGGCAGCAAGAAATTTTCGCTGCGGGCGAATCTTTCGCTCAGATGTTTCGGAAACAAGAATCGCAAGAGATCCTTCGTGGATTGGAACGACTGGTTCTTCGTTAAGCCCCTTCAAGGCAGCTTTTTCGATAGCATCGAAATCACGACCATGCACAAACGAATAGACATATAATCCTGTTGCAATTGCGGTATCAACTTCCATGATGATGCTTTCCAAATTAATGATGGTTTAAATATTTTTTTGACCGTCGTGTATTGTGATTCAAGTAGCTGCTTACTTCCAAGCCGCAGAAGAATCGCATCTCCGTGGAGCGCGACTACGTGATCGAAGACAAAGGCTAATACTGAAGCGGGAAGGCGCCATCGGATTTGGCTTGCCGTGGGTTTCCTACCGAGGTAGTAGTGTCGTCGGTTATGCTGACACCTGATAGCAGTTGATTAAGCTCGTCCTGCTCTTCGATGACCTGATTAAGACGCTCTTCAATCATGTGAAGGCGCTTGACCAGTGCGTCTCGTTCGGTCTGACGGCGCGACTTTTCCATTTCTAGCGTTGTAAGCTTTAGGTAAAGCTCATGTTTTTGCTGATTGGGCTGTGCACGACGCGTGGTGAGTGTTCGCATGGTTTGCAACCCTCGACGATTCGAATTCCTGTTCATAACTCGCATCCATTCAATCGGACAAGAAACATCGCATTTAAGATAACAAAGGCAAGTGTAAGCTAGTGGCGATCTGCCAAAAGCTAGTGGCTAGCATATCGCTATGTTTGTGCTCTCGACGCAAACGCGAATGCTTATGAGCCAACGACTCCGGGGCTCATTCGAACCGATGAAGTATCGAATGAGGGCGGTCGGGGTAGCGAGCGATTCACAGCAACTATTTGCGTCATCGAGGCTGACGTTTCATCGGCACTCTTTGCCCTATCGGATATTTTTTCCTCGGCTCGTTTGGTTACAGCATCTTTTTGGGCGAGTGCAAAATCTGCAGTGTTAGAGTCTTCACGAGCAACGACGCGTTCGATTCCGTCGTAAGCGCTTTCCAGTTGAGATGTAATACGGCTCAAAACATGGTCGGACACAACTTCTGTCGCTTTCGCTTTTTCGTTATTCTTCAAACCGGAATTAATCGCATGCGAGGAGGCCGAGGTAGAACGCACCGACTTCGCTCGAGCGGTTACTTTGCGTACAATCTCCTCAATATCTTTTCGCGTAATGTTCGAATTGGTTTGACGCATTGCATTAAAGTATAAAACGTCAATGCACGTCGCAACAAAAATTGCGTCGTCTGCATGGACTTCGCATGCTCGATGATCGACGATAGAAGCGATGGCGATTGCTGCACGAATCGTTGGTCCGCTAGATCCGCCCAATCGGTCTCGTAATGCACGGATAATGTCAACGATCACAGACGCATCGGACTCAATCCGTTTACTTTTAGCCAGAACAATCGAGAGTTCAGTGTCTCGATCCTGATGCGAGACTTCCAGGGTGATCATTCGATCAAGCAAAGCGTCCGGGGTTTTATGAACACCAACATACTCTTCAGGATTTGACGTGAAGATTGCGCGGAAGTCCGGATGGACCTTAATGTATCCTTTTTCCTGACCTGACGAAGGAATATTTAAAATCCCTTCCTCGAGCACACTAAGAAAGGCATTGTTTGCAGTGGCGGGTGAACGTGTAAACTCGTCGTAAATAAGCGTATGCCCCTGTTCGCAAGCGGTCGTTAGTCGGTTACTGGACCACATCACCGAGATTGTTTCCTCGGTCTTCAGAATCGAGCTAACGTAATTGTCTCGCACGCTTTGTCGTCGATAACCGGTATCTCTTCCGATCATATCGGAACCCTTCAGTTCATCGTCACCGTGCAAGAGCGTGCAGCGACGCCCAAGTTGTGAAGCAATATGTAGCGCAAGAGTTGTCTTGCCGGTTCCTGCAGGACCTGAAAGATGGACTGCGTAGCCGATAGCGAGATACGCAAGGGCTCGGTCGGTGAGCTCTTGTATCGCGGGAGTTACCACAAAATTGGAGCCAGGTTGAGGAACGAAGTCGGCTGCAATTGTTTTTCCAGGCGAACTGGGCAATCCTTTTGCGTTCGCTCCACCACGATTTCCTACCGTATCTTGGACTGACATCGTTTCACTTTTCTTCAATGAAAAAGGGGCAAAGTTATCATAACTTAGTTTTGTAGAATCACTTTTTGGCTACTTCAGCACGCAGCCTAGCCCACGCGCGACGACTCGCCTGTAGGTCGTCGCTCACTGTTTTGGTGAGTCGTCTTGCTTGATGGCGAATTTGCTGTACTTTCATTTTCACAGAGCTAATTGTCTGCTTGGCGGAGGCTTCTCCAAGTCTTGCCGTTCGAAGACGATTTGCATTGGAACTGTCGAGCATCCGTACAACCGATCTTCGATTGCGAGCGACTTCTTGCTTCCGCAACATGGAATCGTGCGTCGATTGGGTTTGTCGAGTCATCCGATGTTCGCGAATCACTCGAGAAACTCGCATTTGATTAGAACGATTAAACTCTTGTAGTGAAGATGCGAGTTGAGTAGCTGCGAAGTGCTGGTCCCGAGTCTCTTGGGCTCGCGTTCGAGCAGCATTCTTGAGCATCCGGTCCGTATCACGGCGGTTCTTGGATAGAAAGTCGGCTCGTTCAACGCGTGACCTTACGATTTCGTCCGCTAAGCGTTGCATTCCGTCTCGGAGCATGTTTGTGTCTTTCTAAAGGTTTCTCAAGATTCTCATTCACATTGAAGACCTAAGCACTCAAACAAATGTGTTTGGGTCAATACAAAGATCGAATTGATTTAAACAGAAGCCCGAGTTTCAGAGAGCGACAGCCGAGACAAGTTGTTGCTGAAGAGGGGGCTTCGCACCAGTTACTGGACCGGCTTTGTCGCTGCTCTGGATACTCGGCTGTGCACTACCCTGGGGCTGCAGCAGTTGCAGTCAAACCGATTGCTTCGGCATACTTTAGATAGGTTTCTACCGAAGCGATAACGATACGAGCTTCGACAGACAAGAGTTCGATACCAACGAGCGAAACCTTCGCCCAAATGTCGATGACGATACCCTTGTCAAGGATACGGTCAACCACTTCAGCCAAGCTCGACGAATCTGTCGTCTTTTGTACTGATGCCATGTTCTGATCTCCAAAAATTAACGGAAACTAAACGAAACAGTGTTCTCGCTCGACTAGCAAAATCAATTTTGCTTTCATGCCACATGCCGTTACGCTCATTGAAAACGGCACGTCGCATCCGTCAAAGCAATGGCGATCCCCAGGCAACGATTACCCGAAAACGCCTTACGCAATCCTTACGCCGTTCTATTTTGCATCCCAATTTTTAGCTTGCATCGTGGCTTCATTTCTTTGCACACCTTTGCATGAGCACAAGAGTCTTGACAGAAACAATCTGGGATCAGCATTCCTTGGCACAAATATGCCCCCCACAATAAATTTCACTAGATGAAATTTCACAGTATGAAACTACACAGTACGCTAATTAGCGACTGGGGATCTAAATTTTTGTAGCCAATGGAAGCTGCGACTCGGCAAACGAAAAGATCGGTAGAGGACCGCGAACAAGAATGGGTTGCTTGCCAAGAAGCTCGATAGCCTTGGCGATTTGAAAAACATCACCGAATCTATCTTTCTTTACTAATAAATCTAAGGCAACAATGGGTCGCTTCGGTAGGGGGGATGTGCCTAGAGACGAAATGCTTACGTCCATTATGCGAGCGATGATGCCTTGGATGGAATTGCCTACGATCGATTCGACTTTTTGTTTGGCTTCTAATACTAAGTAATCGTACTTTTTGTTTTCAATCGAATCGCGGTATTTCTTTTTCAAATAGTCACTTCCGGTTTTATTTTTTAAAACTGGCGGAACGTGTTCAGTGTTAAATACCTCACCTTTTGGAGACTCTATTGGAACCTCTTCGATAATATTCCAACGTAGCAGCATTTCGCTACATCCAGCCACACTTGCAAGTGCAAGTTTTAACTGGTCCTGCCTGTCGTTCATAAGGGATTTGATCTGCGACGCCGGCAACACCGTGCCAAATCGCATAGGGATAATGTCAATCGTATCGTGAAGAAACTGGACAACCGCTTCATATTCCAGAAGCGATTCCGTCGATTGGGGAATGACTTCAGTGACGTACCTGACAGCCAGCAAGAAATCTTCGTACGGAAGCCAGAGAAGATTGTGTCCCGATAGGTTGATATGAGTACGCTCGCAAAGTGGTTCCGTGGCAATTGCGATTGCGAAAATCTGAAGCAACTTCGAACCATTCGGGTTGGCCGTGTAATCGTGCATCATGAATAACTACTCTTGGCCAATCAGCGAAGGGCAGAAGCTGTAAGGGGGCCACGGGCCAGTAAGTTCTAATCTTAGACCGGTTTGCGGATACTGCGTCGTATTCCAGTGTTCGACCCATTCGTTTAGGCCTACCGATTCGGTGTGCCTGGGGAGAACGGCAAGGCTGCTAATAATTTCTTCTTGCTCGTTTCCATCGGGCTGCGTGACACGAGTGCGGAGAATTACTTTTCCAAATGAATTTTCAAGCGACTGCTGGATCGACCGCGTAAGGTCTAATAACCAAACTTGCGTCCTTCCATCGATACTCTTTTGTAGTTGACGAGCCTTGAGATAGTCTTTTCCCGATGCGGCTAGTTTGGAAGTATTTAGACCTTCTTTTTCAGCGTATTTTGCGATCGCGAATTGCCGATCCGCGATACATTTAAGCCCCCATTCTTCGCGTCCAACCACACTTGCAAGAAATGCAGCGAGCGTTTCACTTTCGGAATCGAGTAATTTCGAAATCGCGTCATGGGAACTAAAAAGTGTTCCAAAGCGTGTCGGATAGAATGGGCCGGATTTGCTGAGGGCCGATACTGCCGCATCGTGAGCGAGCACAATAGGCGTTAGCCAAGCGAGATTTGATAGATTGGCCTCGGCTTCAATTCCCTCAAAATCTGCTCGATCGATTAGCTTAAACCAGTAGCGAACATCTCGATGCACCGCACTCGTAACTTCCGCCGATTTTAACCAATAAATCTCAGGTACTAGTTCAAGAGTCGTTCTTGAAAAACCAAGTAGGTAGATGGCTTGGTTGGGACTCACTTCCATGTGATTTTTACTCGCTCTTTACATCTGCCATTATTGCTTCAAGGAATCAAACTTTTCCATGAAGAAGTTCGCTCAAAACGTGATCGATGTCTGCGGCTGTAATTAAAACTAAATCAGGATCTATACGTTTCGAAGGGGAATCCTGATTAAAAGATTCTTCCACGACACGTCGTATCGCGGACCTGGCCGCACCGCTACAAATCGACGCAATGTCCGCACCGGACAAGCCCTGCATTGTCTCCGCAAGCGTATCGATTGCAATGCCCGATGCAAGTGGTCGCGATCGCAGATGCACATCGAGGATCGATTTCCTGCTTTGGAGATCGGGTAATCCGATTTCGATTGTCTTTTCGAATCGTCCGAATCGTCTTAAGGCCGGATCGACCATATCAGGACGATTCGTAGCTGCCAGAACGAATACGCCTGATAGGTCCTCGATTCCATCCATCTCGGAAAGGAGCTGGCTTAGAACGCGGCCTGAGACACCCGAGTCATTTCCACTGGATTGTCGAGTCGCACAAAGCCCATCGATTTCGTCAAAGAACATGATACAAGGAGCAGCTTGTCGCGCCTTACTAAAGATTTCTCGAACTGCCCGTTCGGATTCGCCGACGAATTTGGAAAGGAGTTCAGGTCCTTTAATCGAAATGAAGTTGACTTGGCTTTCGGTAGCTGCGGCCTTGGCCAAAAGTGTCTTTCCACAGCCAGGTGGTCCCGCCAATAGTAGCCCCCTCGCGGGTCGAACTTTTGCTCGATCAAAAAGGGTCTGATACTGCAGAGGCCATAGAATTGCCTCGCGCAGTTGCTGCTTGACCGATTCCAATCCACCTACATCTTCCCATTTGGTGGAAGGCACTTCAACAAAGACCTCACGAATGGCCGAAGGTTCAACCGATTGAAACCCCTGCATGAAGTCATTCATGGTGACACGTAAGGAGGCCAACTTCGTATAAGGAATCCGTTCTTCGACGAAGCCCGTCTCACCGAACAACTTGCGAAGACATGCCATCGCAGCCTCGCGACAAAGTGCTTCCAAATCCGCACCGACAAAACCATGAGTAATTGCAGCAAGATGCTCTAAATTCACATCCGATTCTAGCGGCATACCACGGGTGTGAATTTCAAGAATATGCAGTCGTCCCTCACGATCCGGTATAGCGATTTCAATTTCACGATCAAATCGTCCCGGCCTTCGGAGAGCCGGATCAATTGAATCGGGAAGATTCGTGGCAGCGATCACAATCACATTTTCACGTCGTTTGAGTCCATCCATCAACGTTAGTAATTGCGCAACCACTCGACGCTCCACATCACCCGCGGCGTTCTCGCGTCGCGGTGCAATTGCGTCGATCTCATCGAGGAAAATTATACTTGGTCCTTGTTTGGCGGCCTCTTGAAAGATCTTGCGAAGGTGGGCTTCGCTTTCGCCATAGTGCTTATGAATAATTTCAGGGCCGCTGATGGTAAAGAACTTGGCATCCGCTTCATGAGCAATGGCTCGCGCAATTAACGTCTTCCCACAGCCGGGAGGACCATAAAGCAAAACCCCTCGCGGCGGACTGATCCCAAGGCGTTCAAAGACCTCAGGAAATCTTAAGGGCATTTCGATCATCTCACGAATTCTAGCGAGCTGAGGTTTTGCGCCACCGATGTCTTCAAATGATGGAACGCCAGGCACGGAGTCTGTGTGGGTTGCTTCGATAACCAAGTTGGTATCGGCAGCGATCACCACCGGCCCAGCTGGATCTGTTTCTAAAACATCGAAGTCAATCGTCTCGTTCCCAAAGAGTGTCGCTCGAATACAGCCACCAATCTGCGCTGGAAGCCCATCAAGAAGGTTCGCGATGTAATCTAAGTCGCGTTCAATGGGACGAATCTTACGCGGTCGCAGCTTGATTCGCTTTGCAATCGAGGTCGATGATTTCGAAAGCAAGATATATGTATCAAGGCTGCAACCTACGGTTTCACGAAGAAGACCATCCATCTGTACACGCGAGGCTCCCCGTAACTCTCGCTGGGCTGGCATGACACGACCAACAGTCGATTTTTCAACGCATTTATCATTTATTTTTTCGCCTTTGATCAGAACAACGTCCCCCGTTCTCAATCCCAGCCGTTCCATATCCAAAGGATCCATGCGAACAAGCCCACGCCCTACATCTCGGCTCGCTGCCTCGGTGACTCGTAGGCGTAGTGATGTACTTGATTCTTGAACAACCATAGCGGTGTGTCTTGGGAGAAAAGTGATGTTTCGAATTTGCGGCGGGCAGGACTTGATGCCTGCTGTGCCATTCACGTACCTGAGCCACTCCATAACGCAGAGGATTTGCGTAGCGGAGCGTTGTACCTATGAATTTCAAATAAAATTGCAAACGTTAAACTACTTAGAGATTCGCAGCCGTATCTCGACAATCCCATTATTGGATGTAACCGATGCATCTTCTTGGCTGAAAGCACGAGGAAGTCCAATCGTCT
>JANODQ010000174.1:0-6955 GCA_031412775.1 Pirellulaceae bacterium
CCAGCCGCGTGCCAGCTCTTCGTCCGGCTGAGGCAGCGCCTGTTCGACAATGGCTCCGATGATGACGACCTGAAGGCTGTAAGCCTGGATGATCTCAAGACCGACGAGATGATTCCATCCAAAGGGGTCTTTCAATTGCACTATGGTTTGGGCTCGATCCGTCTTTGGACATCCTCAAGTAAGACAACACTTATACTGCCTAGCGGCTATTACTCAAGTGAGTCAGATCATTTGGAAGGCATAAACACGGTTCCCTACAACAATCAGTCGACTGCATGGGTAGAAGGGATCTCGCCCGGCACTTCGAGCATCACGATCGGCTGGATCCCGGGAGAGCAAAGCGTCTTGTATGGAATTGTCGATGAAGTGTTCGGCAACTCGATCAAGGTAAGTGTTTGGGGAATCGATCTAGACATCGATAGCGATAATGATGACGGCGTTGAACTTCCAGATCGTAGCCAACTCGAAGAGTACCTCGAGGATAATCGCTACGGACTCGGAAAATTGTTGCTCGTCAATCATGTTCCGCCGGTGCATTCAACGCGTTACGTCCCGATCGTTACAAGCCTCACACCTGGGATGGATCGTAATGATCCGTCGATTCGTGTGCGATTCGAATTCAAAGAGTATTCAGCAGCAGGCGAGATTCGGATTTGGACCCGCGACATGGACGATCCGTTACGAATTGGTACAGATCTACTTCAAGGCGGCAGCCGAATCTCAAGCGATACAAGTTACTCGCTGATCGATTTGCATTACGACCCGAGCGACGGTTCCATTCGTACGCTCTACGTAGCGGCGATCAACGAGAATTATGCCATTAAAAAACTTGCGGGGGCAAGTCGGCATAAGCCGGAAGAGTATGTAGAAGCTACGCTGATTATCGACGGTCAGGACATAGCGACTGATAAGGTGAAGTATCTGGTAACACGTCTAGATTCGTTTTTCTATCATCTTCAAACTCGACGTGAATTAAGGTCAGGCCTCGCATCAAGCAGGATCTATGATGGAAAAGATTCAGCGGATTTTGCGTTGCAACTGTTAAATCGCGAGGAACTTAAGAAAGTCGGGATTAACAACGAGGATGTACTTGACGATCTTACAATTTCCGACGAAGTATCCGGATTCGAGGCTGGGTTGTACAAAGACTATGTAACACAATCGTACGTTCTTGCATTTACTGGCACGGAATTCGATGAATGGGGTGACATTCTCGCTGATGTCATTGGAGGCCTTGGTCATTTTACAGAGCAATATTACAAGGCAACGACGATTGGTATTGTACTTTCACAGGTTGCTAGCTTGCAAGGAAACACCATTGTGACTGGTCACTCACTGGGTGGCGGTTTAGCAACAGCGGCCGTTGTTGCTAGTGGTTTTCAAGCGGATACATTCAATGCGATGGGATTGACCTATTACGAGAAACAAAGGATTGAACTTCGCATTCCAGGAAGTCTCGCAAGTTTTGATCCAAGCTTAATCAATGCGTACTACGTTGACTATGACTTGTTGTCTTTTGTCCAGGATAAGATCCCTGGTCTTGTATCTGATGCCTCAGGGATTAGGATAGAAATCGACGGACCATTTGATTCGGAGATACTTCATGGAACCCTTGCTGCAATTACGGTGATCGTTGCGGGCGGTTTATCGGGCGGACCAGTAGGTGCCGCGGCCGCAATCCTTACTTTGGAGGGAATCTTGCCAATGAAAAGGGCGCATTTCCGAAGCGCGTATCTTTATGGCCTTCTCGTTATAGAAAACGGTTCAGGAACAATTATTCAAGACATACTTGGATATTCGAAGTCAGAACTAGACAGTGGAAGAAGCCCATAATCATGAATCAATTCAACAAGCTTGTAATGTTTTTTTTGCTGGCTTTTGTTTCCGGTGGTTGTGCCGCAATCAATTATTATCAGGTTAAAGAATACCCAACCGGTTTTCACGCAAAAATCACTTGGCAGGCCGACGAATACTTTTCTGACAAAACCATCATTCGAATCTGTAACGCAATTGAAAAAGGCGACGTTCCATTGATGGAGAAAATCATTGGTGACAAAGTGAACGTCAACTCTGTCGGTAGCGATGGAATGACACCACTTCTATGGGCGTTGGCACATGATCAGTTCGAAGCGTTTGAATGTTTATTGACTCATGGTGCAAATCCTGAGGTTCCTTTTCAGAGTGATTTTGGAACTCATGGTGCGATTTCACCGGGAAGCAACGTCTTTCACACATCTGCAAAGAACCACTATCCAAAGTACTTTTTGTCTATCATGGAGCACGGGGGGAATCCTGACTCATCCTATAGCTGGACTCGCGGAGGAGAAGCCCGCTACGCGAACCTCTTTAAGTCTATTCTTGACAGCCCGCAAAAGTACTGGGATGAGCGTTGCATCGCGGTGCTGAATGCAGGACCTTCTAAGGAGGTTCTTGCGAATGGCGCACGTCTCCTCGTTCGCGATGGTCAAAGATTCGATATCGCATTGAAATTGCTCAAAGCGGGTGCAGACTACAAATCACCCTCTAAATTGGACAACCTATCAAATATGCTCGGCAAAAACATTCCATTTATGGAAGACGTTGCCGACGCTGAGTACAAAAGTACCCTTTCCGATGTTTTGAATCGTCCGAGTAAACGCGCGGAGTATCTCGAGTTAGTGGCTTGGCTTGAGTCGCAAGGGGAAGACTTTAAATCGGTACAGCGTCCACTACCGGAACCGTTTGACCGCGCGAAAGCAGAAGTTAATGAGCGAAGATCAAAGGAGCAAATGGACAGGAGTAGGAAAGAGTACAAACAATCGAGAGAGCAGTGGGAGCGTGAGCAGTATAGCGGCAAGTGATTTGCTAATCAAACAACAAAAGGACCAAGGCCGATGGTGAAGAATTGCATCATCCTTGGTTGCTATCGGTCGGGGTCGAGTTTGTTGGCGAGGATGCTTCATTCGTTGAGGGTGAATATGGGGCCGTCGTATTGAGGGGAGCATTTCGAAGCGGCGGATTTGTCGGCTGAGCTTCGGACTTGGTGAGCGTCCTCGTTTGTGAGCCCTGAATAGCTGCAAAGGTTGCTGTCGTTAGATCGATCGCCTCGGTGTGTCCTTTGAACATTCAGATCGCCCCACTTGTAGACTCGGTTCCAACTTCAGATTGTATACGACGGTACTGTCATCTTTTGCCCGCGAATGAACGACAATAAATGCGGGACGCGATTCGAGGAGAAAGTCTGTTCTACATCGAAGATTTATTCGCGTAGATCCGCAATATTCGCGGGCAACCAGAATTACAGGAGTATCAAAGGGGTCAGGCCTCTTTGTTCGAAAAGAGAACTGAATTTTGGTAACCTCGTAGTGTTTTGAGAGGAGCAAACATGCCAAGGTCACCGAGAGCAGATGAAGCAGGAGGGTTGTATCACGCTTTAAATCGTGGCAATCTTCGAGCCACAATCTTTCACAAGCCCGAAGATTATGTTGCCTTTGAAAAGATACTTTATGAAGCGCTGGAGATCCACAAGGTTGAGCTTTATTCCTATTTGCTAATGCCAAACCACTATCACATCGTCTTGCGTCCGATGGTTGATGGCGAGATGAGCCGATTCATGGGTTGGGTCGGCGGAGCGCATACCATGCGGTATCATGCTCACTACCATACTAGCGGCATGGGCCATGTCTACCAGCAAAGGTACAAGAGCTTTCCAATCCAAGACGACGACCACTTCTTTGTCGTCTGTCGTTATGTCGAGCGGAATGCTCTACGAGCGGGACTTGTGGCAAAAGCCGAGGATTGGCGTTGGAGTTCGCTTTGGCGATGGCTTCAGACAAACGAGCCATCGCCAAGACTTCTCTCGAAATGGCCTTCGCCGCGCTTATCTAACTGGGTAAAGCGAGTGAACGAACCGCTATCGGAGAAGGAACTCGCGGCAGTTCGATTATCGGCTCAGCGGGGAAGACCCCTTGGCGATGACAATTGGGTAGAATCGATCGCCAGAAGACTAAACCTTGAATCTACAATGCGTCCGCGAGGACGTAAACGAGTTCGATTCCCGGTCCCGAAACGCACCAAAGAGGCCTGACCCCTTTTTTGCATTTCGTCCACTATCACCGCACCGAGTGGATATTGAGATGCCCCGTATCAAACCAGTGCGTCGCCAGACAATTGAAGCGTTACCCGGTCCTGCTTCAAGTGGCTGCGGGGCTTCCAAATTGGATGCACTTGTTTGACCAAATTCAGCTATGTCCATAGGCGGGCGGCAGAAAAACCAACCAAATGATCGCGACACACCTAAAAATCCCCCCCGTCCCCTTTTCTTTTCCCGTGAACCTACAACGTCCCAAAGGGCCTTTTTCGTATCAATACCAATCCAGCGACTATTTAAATTCCCCTAAAGTACAGTTCATAGAAGATTGGCTTTGAAAACATCATTTTTTCTAGAGGCGTGCGTTTCCGCTGCGGCCACGAAATAAAACTCCATTCACGTGATTGCAAATTGGCGATCCATAATTCAGCACAATTTAATTGGGTTCCCAGGGCGTTGTAAGGGTTATCACGTTTGATCGCGATAGTCACATCGTGCACAGAAATCACGATAGAGCAATTAGTCTCGAACTTGGGATAAATCCCTGCAACGCGATCCTGCTTGCGGTAGCACGCGAAAAGAAACCAGCAATGCTAGCAGCCTCTAACCGTCGAAGAACCACTTTGTAAGGGACTGATAGCGAGCCCAGGCATGGGCGGCTCCAGACGCAATTCGTAGCGGTCAGTTGTTCGCCATCAGTTTTCCAATCCGTACCATCTCGTCTGACCAGCACCAACGTCGAGCCTGATTTGAAACCGATCGCCTTCGCAAGAAAGAATCGGTTACGAGAATCGAATCCATGGCTCGTTGTTGGTGCTCGTTCGTGCTTGAATCGATTTCTTTTTGGGGAATTTGTAAAATGGCGAAAAAAGAGACTTTTAGAATCGTTACACGTGGCCAAGACGGAAGTATGCGAATTCGCGATTTCCACTCAGCCGAGAATATCCTCGCAACGCATTCCCAGATCGGGATCGATGACAGCAGCACTGACCTGGATCTGCGAGGAATGCCGATTTTCCGAGGACTGATCGGTCCGATGCCGGAAGGAAAAAACATCGTGCGTTACGAAACGCCTGAAGTTTTTGAAACACTTACCAAAGAGTGGGCAACAGCAAAACCTCGCCGACGTCGCCGCGCTGTCGCTGACGCAGAAGTTCAGCCGGGCAGCCCAACCGGTTGGACCAGCGCCGTGCAATCTGCCGAGTAAATCAACTCAGCAAATTAACCAATTAGCCAACAAGGTATCTCGACCCGCCACCGCAGCCCAGCGACTCAGCAGCCCAGCGACTCAACAGCCCAGCAGCAAATCCTGTAGGCTTTGCCCAACTGCCCGAAATGGTTTAGAGTAGCTCTATCGTCAACAAAGCAAAATCCAAATAGGGTTTTTCTTTGTCTCGCTGAGCAACTGGAAACCACTTCGGAAGAAGAACTAAACAATGCATCGCAACGGCATTTTAAGGTTTGGCTTATCTCTTTGTAACATTCTATTGTGTGGTTACGTTTCGTTCGTATCGATTGCTGCCGTATCGTCTGCTATCTTGTCGATTTGGATCGCAAGCGGTTTTAGCCAAATCGCAATCGCTGAAACGGTGCAAACGCTTCGCGACGAACAAGAAGCAATACGGATGGCGAGCGATTTTGCGCAACGCTCGGTTGTGCAGATTGAATTGTTTGGTGGACGCGAAGTCGTTGACGAGAGCGCGGTCGCAGCCGGGCCTTCTTCGGGAACCGTTGTGGAGGCTGACGGTTGGATTGTAACCAGCCTGTTCCAATTCCGCGGTGATCCTGCTTCGATCACGGTACTGCTGAGCGATGGGACTCGTAAGGCTGCTAAACTAGTTGCTCGCGATTATGCCCGCGAGTTTGCTTTACTGAAAGTTGATGTCGATAAACCACTTATCGAACCAATCGTTTCACCCAAGTCAGAATGGCTCAACGGTCAATGGGCAATCGCTTTGGGCAAGACGTTCGATACCCAAACCGCATCGCGATCGGTAGGTATTCTCAGTGCCACCGATCGAATCTTTGGGCGTGCGATTCAAACCGACTGCAAAGTCTCCCCCCACAACTACGGTGGGCCATTGATCGATATTCGAGGTCGTGTGCTCGGGATTCTCGCACCGATTGATCCCGGCATTGCGACCGAAGGCGAAGTCCAACAGTGGTACGACTCGGGAATTGGTTTTGCTATCCCGATCGAAGAAGTGTTAAAGCGACTTCCAAAGCTTAAAAAGGGCGAGGACATCTACCCAGGCAAAGCCGGAATACGTCCAGCACTCAACGATGATTTCCGCGGCCCTGTCATTCTCGCTGGTGTCGCACCAGGAACTCCCGCCTTTAAAGCAGGCCTGAAAGCCGGCGACAAACTTTTAAAGGTAAACGATACAACGATCCAGTGGCCAAACCACATTCGCCATGCTCTCGGTAACGCAGACGCACAAACAGTGATCAACGTTACCGTCGAGCGCGATGGAAAAACAAGGAACGTTGATGTCGAATTGGTGAAAGAGTTACCGGTGTATCGAACTCCTTTTTGGGGCGTTCTGCCGGATCATGATTATGAAAATTCATTAACTGAAAAGAAAGCTTCCGACACAGAATCTAAAGTAGAATCCAAAGTTACCGGTGAGGGAGTTCGTGTGGCAGCGATACTTGACGATGCGGCGGTACGATTGGAGGGGCTTCGTGTGGGGATGATTCTTCGTAAGCTCAATGGCGCACCGCTCAAAACGATCTCAGATTTAGATCGACAAATTAGCTTTTTAGATTATCGCGAAAAAGTCACCGTCGAAGTGATCGAGGTAAGCGAAGACGGCGTGCCAACGGATCCAAGGACACTTAGTTTCGCTTCGACAACTTGGCCCGAAGAAGTACCGCTCCAGAAAT
>JANODQ010000175.1:0-6416 GCA_031412775.1 Pirellulaceae bacterium
CCGAAAACTCGAAACCGAGTAAGTCCCACTTTTATGTAAAGAATGACCGGCTCAATCCAGATCGCCCCAAAGATTGGACTTCGCCGATTGACTATCGAAACGGAACGGCTCATCTTCGCCTGGAAGTGATTGACAAACCCGCTGGTAGTGAACCAACGCGTTGGAGCGTTTGCTACATCCCCAACAAGGGCCAAAAGAACGGGTACGGTTGCTTAGGAACCGACGTGTATCGCGACTCAGGGGTTTATGAAAAAGATATTTCAATGACCTCGTTCTGGGAGAATGATTCCATCCTTTGGAACGAGGGAATCAAACAAATAGATTTAGTAATCAAAGACGATAGCGGTGGAGCAGGACATGCGCACAAGCGACCGGACTTCGAAAAATTCTTTCCGACCAAAGTCCGTATGACCTTGATTCAAGTATCCGCCGGTTCAAAATACGATCCGAAGCTGTTGCCTGAGTTGGCTCCGAAAAAACAGACTTCAGTTCAACCGTAGTTCGACGCAAGCCATCAAGCCTCGCCTTGCGATCATCACTTTTATCGGTTCAAAAACATTGCCCCATATTAACGCCTTCAATCAGCCAATCGGTGCCCCGCTTCTGAATTGGCAAATGCCGCAACGCCCTCTTCGAAAAACGATGATTGGCGATTACTGCTCGGTCCAACCACTGGAGATAAGTTTTCATGCTAAGGATTTGCATGAGGCAAATTGCTTAGCCGATAGCGGAAGCACTTGGACCTATCTTCCTTATGGTCCCTTTGATTCGCTCTGCACTTATCAAAAGTGGCTGGAAGAATCTTGCCAAAGTGCCGACCCGATGTTTTTTGCAATTGTTGATCTCCGCACGGGCAAGCCCTGTGGCGTTGCCAGCTACCTTCGCATATTACCCGAAAGCGGATCGATAGAAGTCGGTCATGTTCACTTCTCACCGTTGCTGCAAAGATCGCGAGTCGCAACGGAAGCGATGTATCTCATGATGAAGCACGCTTTCAATCTCGGGTATCGACGTTATGAGTGGAAGTGTGACTCGCTCAATGAACCTTCACGCAGCGCGGCGACTCGACTGGGTTTTTCCTTCGAAGGAATCTTTCGTCAAGCGACAGTTTATCGAAATCGCAATCGAGATACGGCTTGGTTTTCGATCATCGACAGCGAGTGGCCACATCTGAATGAAGCCTTTAAAAAATGGTTGTCGACAGCGAACTTTGACAACAATGGCTCTCAGAAGGTTTCACTTCGCAAGCTTACATCGATTCGCAAATGATCAAGTCTCGCGACCTGGCCATCACTGAGCCGATGGCGCTAGCCACGGTTGTTGACTTTGCTACAGATTGACAGATAGCATCCGAGGCTACGACTCTGGAAAAGCGACATTTTCATCAGCCCCGCCGATCCGTTCTTACAAGTTGCACTCAATCAACAGCATCCGTAACAACTGCCGAAGATGCGGATGCACTTTTGACCTTTGAAACAAAGCTTTTGAGCCCTTGACGCGGCGCGGACTCAGCAGGTGGCGGGCTGAGCGTAACTTCCGCGATGGCTGAAGGCTTTTGGGGCTTGCGTTCTAGCTCCTTCGCTTCCGGCTCCGAGGTAGCGAACGGCTTTGGCGGTGGCGTTTGCATCACAGGTGCCGGCCATCGATTGGCAGACGACTGAGTCGTAACAGTCGATGAGATGGTGCGCTCAAATTTGCCACTCGACGATTGAACGATCGGTGCCTTGCCGGTGGACTGAGTTTCCGCATTTGTGACGGACTTTGCAGATTGAATACTTCGTCGCAATGCACCCACATCTCGAAGCGGTTCGAATATCGGGTTGACCGGCGCGGTTGTTTGCGATGAAGAAGGTGTCGCCTGAGCCCTTGGCTGGGCGGTTGACTGAATGTACGCAAGTTGCTGCTCACGAAGACGATCCTTCTTGGACTTTGTAGTTAATTTTATAATTGGCTTTTCTGAGCTATTGTCACCGGCAATTGTCGCAATAGTAACGCGTTCGTTGTTGCGGTTGCTGCGACTTTTCTTATTCTTCTTGCTCCGGTTCGATCGTCCGGACCCACGATCAGGATTGCCGCCAGAGGAGTCGTCTGTACTGAGCTTCGAATCTGTGCTGAGCTTCGAAGAGGTCTCTTGCAATTTTCCAGTAGCAGTCTTGGTGTTCTTTATCTCTTTGGCAGACGACTGATGCTTCGTACTAACTCGCGTCAGTCGAAGTAGCAGAACGGTCAAAAATACCCCGATTAAAACCGGAATAAGCCACGAAAAGACGTCACCGCTGAAGTTGCTGTTCGCTGGGTTGTCTGGGAGAGACGGTGAAGCCAGTCCGGTTTGCGCAATCATCATTTGGAACGAAAAATTAGATGGAGAAATTGATTTTCGAGGATTACAAGTAAAGAAGGTCACTTGCCACCATTCTTGTCGGTAAAGCATATTCCGGATGCATGGCGGCTCCAACCCGAGATTGCTTGAATTCTTATTTCAAATTCCGGCTGGATCAAATCGCTCTGGCTTTACAATTCGATCGTCAACAACCAGGTTCTCAATTCTACCCGCCTCGAGCAACTCATCGGTCGATTGCGGATCCACCAGTCGGCAGCACTCGGTCAAATGATTGGCAAGATCATCCCAAACGTGCTCCCAGGTTTCTGGCGTTGTTGTCGTCGGAGGGATCGACGCAAATTCGCCGCACAGCAGAACGAACCGCAAAACGTGGCGAAACAGAATCCCTTCCTGACGTTGAAAACCCCGTGCAAGTATATATTTGTTGAAATCGCAATGGAATTCCAGAAGTTCGCCAACCACCCACACGTCGCGAGTGTAGACATCGTGTACTCGGGGAACGTCGTAATCAAAAAGCCGTCGAACCTTTTCACCTAAAAAAATAACGCGTGGCGGTGGCTCGAAAAACATCTTTCGTTCTGGCCGAGAAGTTCCCGTTGCAATCGCCTCAAAATCGACTGGCACATTTGCTTGGTCGTTCTCTTCCTCAAGTGTTTTGCCGGTCAGTTCGGCTGACGTTGCTAGCCCCAATTCAATTAAGCGTGGATGTAAACGGGTCGTTGCAAGAGGACCGAATGGTAACTCTTCAACCGGAGGCACACGAACAAGCCGCGACACATTCGCTGGCAGTTCCAAAGCACTTTCCAAGGCTAAGATCTTTTCGGTGCGATCAGCGTAGGCCAACTGCTCTGCCAGATAAACACCGTAGAGCGGATTGACACTACGGAGCTGCATCAGTACTGACGCTCGCAGTGTCGGAATTGCTTTTTCAGGCTTATAATCCTCAAGGTTGTATTGGACCACATTTGGATTCTCCAGTACCTTAATCGCAATCGGGTCGATGGACTCATCATCGTCAAAGTCAGTCAGATTCACGCTCGCTTCGGACTTCAGCGCATCGTTTTGTTCTTCGGATTCCGACCCCATTTCGCTATCGTCACTAACGTGATCGTCATCATGATTGGCGTCGATTGGGTCGCTGCCTTCGGGCGTGGGTTGAGGCTCGTTAACGGATTTTGAAGAGATTAGATTGTTGCTTTTTTCGTTGGCTCGGTGAGCTGCAAAGAGTCCGTCTGCAATTTGTTGGACGGTTTGCTTTTTCACGGCCGTAATTATCTTGGACGGGATCGCTTCGGCAACAGCAGGAAGGGGTTGGAGTTGCAGGTAGCCACCTCCGGCAAGCGTAACCAGCATTTGGTTTAAATGACGTTGTCCCGCTTCGATGCCAGCGTTGGTCATGAGCCGGCGACCTACAAGATTCCGAAGCGGTTGCACTTCGGGTGATTCGATCAACAGGTAAGCTAAGAGCCGCCACGGCAACTGACCTCGGCTGGAGAGATTGGCTGGAGGAGCGACTCGCAAAGCTTCAAACTGATTCGCAGTCCAATAGACTTCACCCTGCCGTTTTTTGGGCATCTTTTTCTTGAGTTGCTTTTTTGCTCGAAGCAGTCCCGGGTCTTTGGTGTCTTCCGGAATCGAATCATATTTCTGCTTCCATCGCAGATACTTGACGTCATCTTCGTGTGCTAGTGCATAAACAAAGCCCTCTTTGTCAAACTGCGGTCGCCCTGCGCGACCAAAAATTTGATGCGCAGAACTGGCTTCGATCACTTTCTTTTTATCTCGTGGCCCCTTGAGTATGGTGGGAAGTATCACCGATCTTGCGGGGAGGTTAATACCTGCGGAAAGGGTCTCGGTACAGACCGCAATGCTTAACAGTTTTTCCTGGAAAAGATCTTCGACAATTCGACGATAGCGTGGCAAAATTCCCGCGTGGTGAATACCGATTCCTCGTTGCAGGATGGCTCGAATCTTTGGCCCGGCTCCCTGCGATAAATCGAACGATTCCAATCGTTCAGTAAGCTTAGCCTGTCTCGCTTTGTCGATCAGCTTTTTCCCTTTTAATAGCTCCGCAACTTGCCAGCATTGATCGCGATTGAAACAGAAAACCAAACCGGGTGTTCTTCTTTGGAGTTCGTCTCCCTCAGCGATGCGTTCCAAATGTTCGTCGAGATAAGCATCATCGATCCATTCAAATCTCAGTGGGACCTTTCGTTCAGTTCCTTGAACCAACTGCAGTTTGCGATTGTGCGACCGCGAAAGCCATGAACAAAATTCGTAGCTGTTCCCAACCGTTGCGGAAAGAAGCAAGGTCCTGACGTGGGCTGGTAACATTCCGAGTGTTAGCTCCCACACAACACCCCGCTCAGGATCGTTAAAGCTATGGAACTCATCCATTACGACCGACGCACATTGGTCCATCGGAAAAGCACTTGGGTGCAACAATCTGTTCAAAAGAATCTCGGCGACGACTACCAATACCGGAGCACCGCCATTGACCGTTCGATTTCCGGTGACCAATCCTACATCATCCGGAGAGAAACCCCATCGCTGCACGGATTGTTGGAGTTCCAGAAGTTTCTGATCAGAGAGTGCAATCAGAGGCGTTGTGTAGTAACACTGCTTTCCTGTTCGCAAAGCTTCGTAAACGGCAGCTTCTGCGATGAGTGTTTTACCGGTGCCGGTGGGCGCACACACCAAGACACCTTGATCTGTTGTATACCAAGCGAGCAGAGCTTCTTCTTGGACAGGATATGGAGCGAACGGCAACGATGCAAAGTAATCTTCGGCAATCGAGTCGCGGCTCAGAGGCTCGCTACCGGGTTTGCTTCGATCGTTTGGAGAATTGGTCACGCGTTCCCCAATAGACTATGAACGGCTTGAGTAATATCCGGTTGCCGCATCAATGATTCGCCGACAAGTATCGCTTGAACGCCCGCATCATGAAGAAGCTTTGCATCGGCGGCAGTAAAGATCCCGCTTTCACCAATGACACATCGATCATTCGGTATTGATTCTTTCATTCGAATCGTATGGTGTAGATCGACTTCGAACGTATGCAGATCACGATTGTTGACACCTACGAGTGGACAGCCCGTTGCAAGGACCGCTTCGAGATTGTCACGCTCGTACAACTCGATCAACGCATGCATCCCCAAGTCTCTCGCAATACGATAAAGATGCATTAGCTCATCCGCCGACATGCACTCGGCAATCAGAAGCACAGCATCCGCACCTGCGACGCGAGCCTCGACGATTTGATATTCGTCTAGGATAAAATCTTTTCGCAGAAGCGGGAGATCTACTTGGCTACGAATTTGAGTGAGATATTCCAGATCGCCGTGAAAGTAATCACGATCGGTAAGCACACTTAACGCGGCAGCTCCACCGGCTTGATAAGCTCGAGCGATCGCCACCGGGTCGAAATCTTCTCGGATTATTCCCTTGGATGGACTCGCTTTTTTGACTTCCGCAATCAGCCGGATTTTTTCGTGTCCAGCCAGGGCGGCATGAAAATCTCGCAGCTGCGGTGCCGACGGAAGTTGTGTCTTCAGGCTTGCAAGCGCACAGATCGATTTCGCTTTTTCTATTTCTAGCCGCTTGGTCGCGACAATTTTTTCAAGGATGGTCGGCAAGGGAATTTCTTCACAAGTGAGGTTTTGGGTCAATGAACTATTGCATAATAGTAGCTCAGCAATCAAAACCGACCAAGCACCGAGAGAACTACTGAAGTTAATGATGGGACTTTGGAGTGCTGTGACTTGTCGCAGCTTTCGGGCGAGCGACACAACGCGGAAGAAATGCCTCGCGAAATCGAGTGTCGTTCTGTTCACAGAATTTCTTCAGATCGGCAGCCGACAGATAAGTCTTAAAGCTCCGCCAAAGCCGGAGCACTCCAAATAGCTACCTAGCAATCACCAATTGACTCAGTCCAAGAACGCTACGTTTCGCATCGCCTTCGATTCGTACTCTGTGTTCATAACTACTTGATGCCATCCATGTAGAGAGATCGTCGCGTGATCTGCATGACGGACTCGACCTTTGACGAACACTAATGGATTTCGTCGCATCGTTC
>JANODQ010000176.1:0-6623 GCA_031412775.1 Pirellulaceae bacterium
CTCCGATGGTAGTTCCCGTGTTGCTCGTGACGTCAGTGTTGACGATGTGCATTGGCAATGCATTGGCTGTAGCACAAACCAGCTTGCGCCGATTGCTTGGTTACTCAAGCATCGCTCACACTGGCTATTTGTTGCTTGGGTTCGCTGCGTTGATTTTAAGTAGCGCGGAGCCTCAAGTCCTTTTCACTTATCTCGCTGCCTATGCTGCGATGACGCTCGGTGTTTTTGCTTGTTTGGCAGAAGTTGACGAAGCTGGCGGGCAATCGATCGTTGTTGGCGATCTCTCTGGAATGTACTACCGAAGACCGGCGGCTTCTATTGCGATGGCGATCTGTCTTTTATCGCTAATCGGTTTGCCGCTAACAGCGGGCTTCGTGGCGAAGCTTCAACTGTTCTTTGCGGCTGGTGGAGCCAATCGATGGGATATGACTGTTTGTGTTTGGGTGATGGCGATCAACGCTGCGGTTGCTGCCGGGTATTACTTTAGATTGCTGAGTAAGCTGTTCGAACGTGGTTTGGATCTACCGCCGTTGCGATTGTGGCGGCCTAGTCTTTTCCTGGCCTATTCTTTGTGTGCGGTGCTGACGATTGTGTGGTTCTTTCAACCGACGTCGATGTAAGCAGTCGTCGTTCGTATCTTAGCAGCATCGGTTTCCGGTTAGCTGGACTACAACTAACCTTTTAACACAGAGATGCCGATTTTCTGTGTTTATGCTTGGGCTTACTGTAGTGGATGTCTGCTGAAGTTGTCGCCGATTGTTATAGGTCACTTAAGATGCGGAGAAGAGCTTCGGCTTGAGAGTAACGAATTCGCGAAATGCATCGCAGCTAGCGCAATCACGCAAGGCCACAGAACTGAAGCCGGTGCCATATAGCGCCCAACAGAAGGCTCGACTAATACGATTAGCCCAGTTTTTCCGGCTGAATACCAAGTCGAAAGCCAGAATATGTATTGAAACTCTGAGAACGCCGAATGACCGATGAGGCTCCTTTGCAAGGCGTAGTCAGTTTCTGTCTGGGGTGATGAAAAGGACATTTCTCCTGAGCCGTAGACACTAGCCTCGGGTGCTACCTGGCAAGTAGGAGTAGAGTCGAAACCCGTGGCTAGCGCCATCGGCTCAGAGTTTGTCAGTGAGTCTGGTGGCTGTGAAGCCGCTGAATGTAAATCCAGTGGAGTGATTGCACCGTGGAAACCCAGTGGAATCCAGAGACTGCAAAAAATGACCGCTCCGAGAAACGCGAAAACCAAGACAGTTCCAATGTTTCGAAATGTGAGGAGGACTTGATCTCCAACACCGTGAAACAGATTTCCGACGATCCATCGTAGATAAAGTTTCGGATGCATCTTGAAAACCGCCAGCGAAAGCTTGTTGAACACGGCGTTCGTTTTGCGAATGTCATCGCCGTAGATTTTCCGAGCCTCATGCACGGACACTTGATAAACGTAGGCTGGGTAGTTGGGCTCCATCGTGTTGTAAGAAGAGATGTCTACCTTTATATCGAGTTCCGCTATTCGATTGACGATGGCTTTGCCGAGCGGTTGAACTTCTTCGGGCAATTGCGCAATCGTTGGTGGGTCCAAAAACTGGATTGCGATGCCAATGATATTGTAGCCGCCAAACGCAACCAATCCGAAGTATCCGGTTATTAGACCTCGTAGGATCGTGTACGAAAAAAATGGTATCACGCTGACTGCGGAATAGGCTAGAAAACGATTGACGCATCGTTTTGCAAAACCAGAACGGGGCTCGAAGAAGAACGCCACCCAAACACCCATCAATGGCCAGAGGACAAGTAAGAAAAGGTAGGCGGGCCGAACTTGATAGGTGATAAAGGTTAGGAAAGCCAGGGTGAGCCAACTCCAGATGTTCGTCGGCTTTCGTAAGGTCCATGTAAAGGCAGCCATCGCCATGATGCTTACAGATAAAGCTAACGAATCTGCGAGCACATGCGTTCCGAGATAAGACAGATTCACACCAAGGGCGAGCGGAACTGAGACTGCGAGTGCTGATAATGGGCGAAAACCAATTCCCACGAGAGCAAAGTGGAAAGCAATGACAGCCACGAAGTAGGCTATCGCATGTGCGGTCGGAATAGCATCGAGTCCAAAAGTCGCTATTACTGTTTGAAGAAATAATGGATAACCAGGGGTTCGCAAGCCATTGAATCCTTTATCGCTCAAGTCCCATTGGAACTGAATGTAGCCTTCGCTATCCGGATTCAGGATCGGTTGCAGGTAGCCCCGATAGGCGTGACCGGCGAGTGACAAACCACATACGAATAACAAGACCCCAAGGCCGACTCGCGAGTTGCCGAGCAACATGAGAAGTCGCGACGCTACGGTTGTCGAAGAAGCGATTTTGTTTTCCATATGGTTTAGTTTTGTGTAGACAATGGATGAAGTTTATCGACTGAAAGTAGCTGCATGAAATGCAACTTTCGCTCAAAGATCCACGATAGCGGCCAGACGTACAGCCCCAAATGATCTCTGCGGATAACTGATTGAAGATAGTTGTTTGCGTAAAGCAAGTTCCACTGGTCTTCGGTTTGATAGTTGGCTGGAATAGCGATACCGAATTGGCGGTTAGATACGTTGTCCATGAGGGTCAGGGTCTGACGAGCAAGCCAACCTCGAACCAAGTGATCTTTGATCAAGATAAACTGTCGACTGACACGAGCCGCTTCTGACAGCATCGAATCGATATCCTCCACATGATGAAGAACATCAATCATCATCACGAGATCAACGGACTTGGCTTCGAAAGGGAATCTCGTACCGTCGTAGTGAGTGGTCGGAATCATGACGTTGTCGCGAACGTTCGTATCGATCGCACTTAGATTCAGGTCGGGCCTCAGCTCCATAACGAGCGATGCAATTCGTCCATCACCACTGCCGACATCCAGGACCGAGAGGTCGCGAGGAATCATTTCAGCCAGATGCGTAGCCAAGACTCGAACTCGACGCGAATGGATCAGTGTGCGATGGAGATGTCGAAGCAAGTTAGCGTTCTCGATGCATTTGCAGCACGCCCGCTAAGAGCGATGCAATGATTGTTTGAAAGGCCGCAGCAACGAATGCTACTCCTGGGATTACTAGCCGCATCGTCCTAGGATAGTCGAGAGGACCAAAGTTTTGTTGCCACCAATGGAAGATGACTGCCGCAATCATGAGGACTCCCAAAACTCCCGCAATGATTCCGGCCACCAAGCCATGTTCGACGCTCAACTTTTCTAGACGCTCGTGACGCGGAAGCATCCCCTCGCGACCGGTGAAAATTCTTGCCAAGACGGCCAACAAGATAGACTGCCATCCAAGCAAACCTGCGAGGCTTGCAATGAGCAACGTATGGACGTCCAGCACAATGCCTCCAATCGACACTTGGGGGATCGCTAAAGCATAGCCAAGTGCGGACAATGCAATGAAAAAACATCCGGGAATAAAGAAAGTCCATCGAGGACTGAAAACGAGAAAAAGCCTCAGTGTTCGCCAGCCGTCGCGAAAGGTCCTTAAATGTGGCCCGTGGGCTTTGCGACCGTCTGGGTGAAGCGACAACGGAACCTCCGCAATCTTAGCCCCAATCGTCCCACTGCGAATGACCATTTCGGTTGCGAACTCCATGCCTGGCGATCGCAAATCCAATCGATCGTAAAGGTCTCGCGTGAAGCCACGCATGCCGCAATAGACGTCGCTAATTGGAATTCGAAACATCCAACGGACTAGCCACGACAAGACCGGATTACCTAAATAACGATGCAAAAAAGGCATTGCTCCAGGATAAATCTTTCCACCGCCTCTTGGGAAGCGGCATCCTTGAGCAAGGTCAAACCCCCGTCGCAGTGGCTCGATCAACCTTGGCGATTCCAGGAAATCGTAGCTATCGTCAGCATCTCCCATGACGATGAATTTGCCGTTACTAGCCGCAATTCCCCCGGCAAGCGCGGATCCGTAACCTTTTGCAGGCACGTGTACGATGCGAGCACCGGCGGCTTTAGCAATCGCGATGGATCCGTCGGTGCTGCCGTTATCGGCAACGATGACTTCTGCCTGGTATCCGGCCTGCTTCATCGCGTTGATCGCTTTGGTAACGCACGACGCGACCGTATCAGCTTCATTCAAGCAAGGCATCACAATCGACACTTCCATATCGCATTCAACGCATTCTATCGAAGGATTTTCCAGGGAATTTGAACCGATTGGAGCTAGTTATTGGATGCGGCTTGGGGCGATCGATTGCCGGAATTCGCGAAACGTATAGCGAAACGCCGAATGCGTTCCTTTGAAGGCCGCTTTTAATACTTTGCGACATCCAACACACCGTACTTTACAGTGTAATTTTTGCGACATCAAATAACATCCCAGGCACTCGAAACCACGTCGGAATTCCGCTACCTATTTTCCCCCAAAGCAATTGATTTCGGCAGTTTTTGTCTGCAAACCCTAGCCGATCGCAAAGTAGTCGGTGTAAGATGAATGTAGTTCGAGTTTCCTCTCTTCGCCAAAGTTTCCACGAACATGCGATTGAATTCGTTTTTCAAAAAAGGCTATCGAACTTGGGCAGTATGCCGGATCGGCGAACATGCTTCTTCCAGCCGAGTCCGACATCGAAGCGCAACGAAGGCTAGGGACTCGCGGTCGCCGAGGTACCTTTCCTTCGACATGCTCGAAGCGAGACGAGTTCTCGACGCTTCTTTGCCACCCCTTATCGACCAGTCCCAGACGGAAATCACAGCGAATTTGGTCAGTTCGATTCCTGAAAATCAAACGAATATCCTTCTTGGGACGTTAGAGATCCAAGATCCAGATGGTGGCTACTTGATCGACTTTGGTCCTTTCAAAGATGTTCTAGAGCTAGTTGCGAGACCCACAGGTAATGAGCTGCGATACATCGGACCTACCGGCTTTGACTTCGAAGAGTCGTCCTCGTTTGTTTTTGAAGTACGCGTCTTCGATGGCGACATTGTCGAACCCGTTCTGACGAAATCATTCACGATTGCCATCTCAAACCAAAACGATCCACCCTTGGGCATTGATTTTCGTGGCGAGTTGGTTGTTCAAGAATTTGTGAAAGGTTACGAATTCGGGACAATTCAGATCGTTGACCAAGACATAGGTGAGTCTTACACCTACCAAGTCAGCGATTCACGATTTGAAGTTGCCGATGGAAAGTTAAAACTCAAGTCGGACGCGTTACTTCGATACAACCCAACAACCCGTGTATCCTTCGAAGTTGTTGCGACGGGTACTGTCTCCGGCGATGTGCTTCGTGAAGAATTCCTAGCCGGTGTTACGCTTGCACCTCCACCATGGCAGAACAAGCACTGGGCGTTGGACGTGAATGATGACGGGTCTGTTACAGCTTTGGACGCTTTAGTCGTCATTAACCATATGAATCGAAACGGTATCGGGAGTGCCGACACACCGCCTCCGGTTGGTAGCGCAACGTTTGTTGATGTAAATGGCGATCGCTTTATTACTCCTCTAGACGTGCTGATAATCATCAATTTCTTGAATCAGGTTCAAGGCACTCCAAACGAGTCGGGTAGCGCAGAGGGCGAGCCTGTTCCGCCAAGATTGCCAGCACCTCCAAGCGAACCAACGCGGCTGGTTCCTTCTGCTCGAGTCGTATCTAGTGAATGGAGCACTACTAGCAATTCTGTGAGCTTCGATTCCAGTGATATTGCAAACACCAAGCGACGGTTGATCGTAAGTTAGTTTTCTTGCTGAAAGACTTCAGGACCGCGACGTAATTCCACGTAAGCAAATCTGATTGTGTTGTAGCTGAATTTGTCGGAATGAAGATACCGACGAGTTTTTTCAACTCGGCAAAGCGTTAGTGGCTTGTGTTGAAAATTCGGTCACCTGCATCCCCCAAACCTGGGACGATAAACTTGTTACCGTCTAACCGCTCGTCGACGCTAGCAACGAAGAGTTTTACTTCGGGTGCATCTTGGTGAAGAAGCAAGATTCCTTCGGGAGCCGCGATCAGGCTCAGCACGCGAATGTCTTTGATGCCCCATCGTTTAAGAGCACCTACGGCCGCGCGAATGGAGCCGCCTGTTGCAAGCATAGGGTCTAATATCAGTCCCACATCGGTGCAGTGATTGGGTGGAAGTTTGCTGTAGTATTCAACAGGCTGAGCTGTTGCTTCGTCGCGATACATCCCCAGGTGCCTCACTTCTGCATCGGGCAGCAACTGCAGCACCGGTTCCACCATAGAGAGCCCTGCACGCAAGATCGGAACGATAGCAACGCTGACCGCAAGTTCCTGTGCATCGTGTTCCACGAGCGGGGTACGAATCCGTTTCGTTTGAAGCGGTAAGTCACGCGTTGCGTGGACTGCCAGAAGCATCGACAGCCGCTGCACGGTCGCTCGAAAAGTTACTGATGGCGTGTTGACGTCCCTCAAGACGGAAAGGTGATGTGCTGCGAGAGGATGATCCAGTTGTAAGACGTTACCCACGCAACACTCCTTGAAAACAAAAACACGACCCAGATGCTTTGATCGACTTGCTTGAGAATAACGAAGTACGAAACCTTTGAAAAGCCGCCGATTGTTGAGCGGCTTGGGTTCATTCTGGAAATTGATATCGATGATGGCCTTAAGAAATGTAGCGACCGGTCC
>JANODQ010000177.1:0-5136 GCA_031412775.1 Pirellulaceae bacterium
CAAATTTACCTTGCGGATCGAGGACATAGTGTCCTTGAAATCCATGAGATGCAATCGCTTGTCGAATGGCATCGGGTTTATCGCTTGATGTAGGATTGACGAATACGAATGCGACACCTCGATCAGTATACGCCTTCTCAAGTGCAACCAAAGTCGCCGCGTACTTTTTGCAGATGGGGCAACTCGTGTTCGTAAAAGCCAGCACGATTGCGGTCTTGTCGCTAAGGTCACTTAAGCGAAAGCTCTTACTTTCGACATCGGTAAGTTCCACATCTGGTACCATTCGCCCTACATGGTGCTCGGATGGCTTGAGCCATGTCGGGCCTTGGCGGACTGATTTTTCTTGGTCAGCCGCAGCAGCAAATGAAATACTGATCGCGATAAAAATAAGTGGCAAGGCTTTCGTTGCATGTTTATGGAATGCGTATTTTTTGAATATCATTGGCTTCGCTTTCAAGGTGGTTAGCGTTTTTGAACTAGGACTGATTGCTTGTTGCTGGCGTTCAATTTGGTTGCATATCCGTATATCTACTTAATCCATTTTTCAGCCGCCATTCCGTTCCAGTTTGATAGGACTTTCTTGCGTTGGTTTGATTGCGAATCACGATTAAATACTGTGAATGGACTTTCAAGATGTCCTTCCACAGCATATTTACTTTCATCCGGAATTCCCGAATCAACCAATGTAAATGTAACCGTGCATTCACCACGGTCGGGGAGCAAGCGATTTAGGGTCAAACGCCGAACCGTCTTCGTTTCGCGATCGACCTCAATGGATGCACTTTGAATTCGACGTTGCCACCGTCCATTCGGGGTAGCGGTGATCACATGGATCAGTTCTGTTTCATCGGAAGCTGTCAGTTGGCAATGCTTGATAAGACTATCGAGCAATGTTTCCAACTCCAGTCCATAAAGATCACCGATGAGTTGCAGCGGCGCACCAGCTTCATCCGCATCGATTTGCATCGCTCGCCGTGGGCCAAGCGTCAGCCAGAACGCGCCTTCTTGATTCCGACCCCAAACCCATCTTCGAGTATTGCGATTCATTTCGACATAAAAGCGATCGCCTTGAGTATGAATGCGAACATCTTGCGTGTCCTCAATACCAGACGCACTACTTTGATTGCCTCGTTGGACATCGACTCGTTGGACATCGACTAGGTATATGCGTTCAATGGCCTGATGATGTGTAACCAGTGCGGCACGAACAACTCGCGTAGGACTTGCCATCGCAATGCCGTCCCAACGTCCGACTACAATTGCAGCAAGTGCGATGACTAAGGCTGCGGCGACCCAACTGATCGGCTTCCAAATTGGCTTCCAACGTCTGCTACGAAGTGCTGCAAGTCGTGTGCTAGATGAACTCCCAGGTTTGACGACCGGGGCCTCCTCGGCAATCAAATCAACCAATACAGTCATCGGCTCGGCTCCGATTTCCTCCGAAAGCAAGGAGTCCATTAACAAATGATCGACTAGCAAATCACGACCGACTGCGTCCGACTTCAACACCTGATTTAGTTCCACCATTTCTGAGTCAGATGGTACGCCATCTAGCAGTTGCGAGAGGAGATACTGGATACGGTCAGGTTGAATCATGTCACATCCGGCTCCGCTTTGATTTGGCCTTCAATACATGCCAAGAGTGATACCCGAATCCGATATAGGGTCTGCCTGATGGAGCCTTCCGGTCTGCCGATCATCTCAGAAATCGCTTCCATTGCGTGACCGCTGCTGTAACGCAGGTCGATCAATTGCCGCTGAGCGGGTGGTAGTTGCTGAAGACAATGATTCAGAGCTTCACGGCGACGATCGATCTCAATCATTCGGCGATCTGCCGCCTCGGCTAATTGATGAAGCAATGCATCGTCGAACACAAGTCGATCTCGCGCATACTTCCGAATTTGGTTGATCGCTTTGAACCTCGCGATTTGGCTTGCCCATGCCCAAAAATCGGTGCCGGTTTCAAACTCGGTGGCTTTCTCCCACAGGACCGAGTTGACCTCTTGGAGTACGTCATCTACATCTGCTGCACGCACCAGCAAGCACCTTACCAACCCCCTCAAACGAGTCTGGTGGCGCGCGATTAAACCGACGATTTCTGATGGATTGAGATTCTGCATAATTTTGAGTTCAGTTGGCTAATGTCACCAGACTCGTGAACGTCAACACGATTTGAAAAAATCGTTGCACTGCAAAGCGTTTCTCTTGAAATTCTATGGCTTAGTTTTGTTGGATTACCTACGCGCCCTTCATGTTATCCGAGAATCACACATCGCCCGTTCAGCACTTGTCCGTACAGAGCACGACGGCGTTACGAGTATTTATGCCGGCTTTAATGTCGGATTTCAGCCGCGTGGACGACGTGGTTCAGGAAACTTTTGTGACCGTTACGGCTGAGGCGGACGATTTTGTCTACGGATCGAAATGCTCGAAATGAAATACCGCGTGATCATCATCCTTATTTCCAAAGGTCTTCACCATACCTCCAGCCATCTCGGGCGGGTTCTTTGACAAAGGCGTTCAGCTCAGGGTGGTTGGCGATTCGCCCAGCCTTGGCATCCCACTCGATACGAGTGTTGAAACGCTGAGCCAGCACACCGAGCAGGATAATCTCGGTCAACTTGGCGGCATAATCGAAGTTCGATCCCGGATCTAAGCCGTCGCCATTGTCGACTGCGTATTGGCTCCAGATCTTGCCCTGGCAGACATGGATGCCTTCCACTTCGGCGAGATATCGCAGGTTCTCAGCAGAAAGGAATCCGGCGACCACGCTCTTGGGCCGGTAGCCGTCGCCAACGATTTCGGAAACGCGTCGCAGTCCATCGTGGAGATCGCGATTGACCTGCTCGCGGGTGTTATACATGTTGGCGAAGTAGGCGGCGGGAATAAACGTGATCTCATCACCAAATTTTTTTTGATAACTCACGACCAACTCGCGCAGTTCGTGGTAACTGTCACGCGAGTCGTGGAGCGCGAGCCAGCTGAAGGCCCATGTGATGCGAGCGCCAGGCCACGCTTTGTCGACGGTCTCGCGAAACGTGCGGGCCTCTGCGGATGTGTGGACAGCCGATTCGTCCGGTCCGCGTGCGGTGTCGCGAGTGACTTCGATCTGTCGCACTCTGACAACAGTATTGAGGGTGAGAAACCGGTGCCCCATGAGCCCACTTGCCTCGGTCAGTGGAGTCATTGCTGGACTGTCGGCAACGGCTGTGCAACATATGGCCGAGGCCAACAGAGCGACAACGAAGTTTTGCACGAAAACTACCTGCACGATGTTTTCTGTTATTGTTCCTATCGAGCGATTAATAATTGTTCGGTACCTTCTGCGCGAAGGGACTATCGCACGATTGCTAAAGTATAATGATCACGCGAATAACCTGCTATGTTTCCTCTGACACCCCTTCGAAACTCCCGCCCCAGTCCAAAAAAATGCCTTGGCCAAAAAAATGCCTTGGCCAAAAAAACGCCCAGTCCAAAGAAACGCCCTGGCCATGAAATACCTTATCGCACTGACTCTATTGTGCCTGATAATTTCTCTGCTGGATGCCACAACGGCCAGTCTGACTCGTCACCGGCTCTTACACTCTTACACCGGGAACCACGGTAATCCACGATGTTGTCGTTTGCGGTGACTCATCAGGTGCTGTGGTTGCTGCGATTGCCGCCAAACGCGGCGGGCGTTCAGTCGTCTGGTTGAACCCCACAGGCTTCCCGGGCGGGATGACTACAAGCGGACTTGGAGCCACTGACTTCCTTGGCTATCGAAACACGTTCGGTGGCATCGCTTCAGAGTTCTACGATGGCGTCGCTAATGCGTACGGAGCGGATTTCGTTCGTAGCTTCAAGCCTCATGTTAGCAAAGAAGTGCTTGCTCAAATGATCGCGACTGCCAGCGTAACCGCGGTTTACAACGAGCAGCGTGACCGCATCTCAGGCAAGGGCGTGAGGATGGCTAGTAAACGCATCGTTGACTGTTGTACCGTAGGAACTCAAGAGGATTACATGTGCTCGATGCCGTATCCGCGTGGTTTCTCGAGTATCACGAAACGCTTCCAAGCATTGAACTTGTGACTTCTAAAACTTCGAGATAATCCGACATTCTGGTCTAGCCATAACAAGCTTCCTTGCTTGAGATAACGAATGCTCCTTTTTAGATTATAGCGAATTCGGCCAGCCAGAGTTGTATCAATTAACTTGTGCCTAGGTGCTTACATTCATCCTTCATGGATGGTACCAAGTCATGATGAACACCGAGAACGAATCAAAGGCAATGCGAAACGTCGCTTTCTTGGACTGAGGCGATTTGTGATTACACTCCGCTATAGCTCCATTTTGTGCTTGATCTATCTGCTCTTCTACTTTACCAATGACAATAGCATCACCAAATTTGACTTTGCTTTGATACTATGCGGTGTCTTTGCAGCCATCTGAATCCAAGTTCCCGGCTTACCCTCGACTGATTCTTTACCAACGGACAACGCTGCCGTTCCAGAGATGATCTGTATCGTTGCATCAAATGGCGATACATGCTCGACAAGTCCACCACCGGCAGCAAATGAAAACAGAATTGCTTTGGTTTTTACGCTGTCACTAAGAATAACACTCTGCTTTCCCAATTCTGGAACAGCGAGTTCGTCGGTAAGTTGCTTGACTAGGTATTCTGATTGAGTCATTGCGATTATCCTTTGTCCAAATCCTAACATAAATAGCGTGCGGACATTTTAGGTCCGAAAACAATTCTGTGTCTCCACCGAACGTCAACCGTTTGGCGAGCTAAAATATGTTACCTAGAGTAATTTCATCCAATCATGAATAAGTGGAATCAAAAATTTCGTTGTAACATGAGAATCAGAATGTCCTTACCATTTGGTAACATTTCCGACAAATAAAGGGTTGCATGAACGACTACGAATTCTACATGCGGCGAGCCATCGAACTGACAGCAAATGTTCCTGATTTTCCGTTTGGGGCTTTGATTGCGGATCGTGATAGCGGCAAGATTTTGTCTGAGGGCTGGAACAAATCTTCTATCAATCCGACATTTCATGGAGAGATAGACGCAATCAACCAGTTGGTTCACTCTAATCCGAGAATTGACGGTAGTAAACTTGTGCTTTACACGACCGCCGAGCCCTG
>JANODQ010000178.1:0-8411 GCA_031412775.1 Pirellulaceae bacterium
CGTAAGTGTGAACTCGGTCCTTCTGGTGTAGTTCATCCGAAATCTCGGGGTGCATTTTGAGGAGTTCGGGGAGCGACCGCATTTGACCATCAACACGGACAGAAACTCGATCCAAGAACTCAGTCTTCAATCCACCGGACCGCCAAAGGATCCGCGTTTCCGGAGCCGCGCGCTCGACAATCGCTTGCCACTCGCTCTCGAGCAGCGAAAAGTAATTGTCGCTCAGCCAATCCATGTGATCCAAGAGAATGAATCGCGAGATCGGACTGTTGTGCTTCTCCAAAAATCCTTGGACGCTATCGGTATGGATGTGGATCTTGTCGGCGACGCCGTTACGAAGTGCTTCGTAGTTTTCTGGCTTTAAATACTCAGGGCAACATTCCGGCGTGTAGTGACCAGTGATATAAACTCGCCAGAAGTAATTGTCTTGAATCGGCAGCTTTGCAAAAACCGCGTCCATCGAGTCTTCAATGAACTTCACAATGCCACCAGGGTACTGCGTATCGATTTGTCGTCGTTGTGCCTTGGGGACCCCCAACATACTAAGCGTCGTATCGCGATTAAGAGCGAAACGCATCGTGCGGGTCCAAATCCGCTCTCGAACGTTGTTGTAGAGTGCTTGTTGTTCCTCGAAAGACTTCGAATTAACGATCTCTGTGACTTCGGGACGAATTTTGGCAATTTTTGTCAAGTAAACGTTGATCATCCGAGCGAACGCTCCGGAAGTTCCTCGGAAGTAAAACGAACGTCGCTCGTTATCGAAGAATTTAATCCAGCGATCCCAATACGCCTTGGACCATTTGCTCAGTTGACCTCGGAGTTTGTTTGCATAGATTCCTTCCACATTGGGCAAGTATCCATGCCCAAACATTTGAAAGTAGTCTTCGTAGTCCAAGCTCCGCACCGCGGCTAGCTTGAGTTGAAGCAACGCGTTTTGCCTTGGATTCATATCCACCGCATGAACTTCACGCGGATTGCACAATGCGTAGTCGATCGCATTGCAGCCTGCGGACGTGATGACCATCACGCTGTCAGTAGGTTTAAGGTTAAGTGCTTGACGATCTAATCGAGGGTCTTCCCAACAGGTGTTGTAGACCAAATTGTTTCCGTGAACGAAACGGAAAACGCGACCGCTAATCCATTCTTGCAGGGCCATTTACGAGAGCTTGCTTTCCTTGTGTGTCATGCTAAAAAATCTTGATTGAATTAATTACTTTAAAGTACAAGCTCACACTTTACTATCGCAGGCTGTGAGAGTCGCTCGTATTGAACAACGAGCGAGATACATGTTCAATTTTCTGTGAATGCTACTTTGCATCCTTTGCCGCTGGTGCGTTTGCATCTGGAGCTTTGTCAGCACCGGGCTTTTCTTTCGATAATGTGGAAGGTTTTTTAACCGCTCCACCAGGAAGCGGAGCTCGATATTGTCCGCCTTGCACAAAGATGAGGGGACCTTGCTGGGTTTGGCCACTGGTTTCGGCTGCACGAGTCCATGGCATGGTGTATGCGGCAAACAATCCGCTCTTCACATCGACCACGTAAACCAAGCATCCTCCGGGTCTCGCATTCGATGAACTTGCCGCTGGCTGAGTCTCGCCGGTAACTAAAAGGTACTCCGCATTTTTGGTAGCAGGAAGCTCACGAGTAATATTCGTCTCGAATTTCGCGCCGAACTGTTGAATACGTGGGTAGTAGACCCAGCATTGAAGATGTCCAGTGATGTAATCCAAGAAGAAAATCCCATCGGCTTCTTCGCTGACTCGTCCTGTCGCAACAGCAAGGTTCGCCCCGCCGTGAGTAGCCGTCGCTCTAAGAACTTCTGGTGGAATCCTAGAACTGTCAAAGTTGCCAGCAACCGGCGAGGCTGTTTGCGTCCCAAACCAAAATGCAACTGCAGCGACCGAGGCCATCGCTGTCGCGAACAGACTTGCAGTCGCAATTAGGCTGGATCGAGCGTGCCATATATCGCTCCGAATTTCACATCTTTGAGCTAAAGACTGATCCAAGGGAGATTCCGTGGCTGATGGATCGGTTGGCAAAGGACCGGATAAATCTGAGTTTTGAGAGTTTAGGTTGGTCATAGGGTTTACTTACTCACTGAGTTGTCTAAGTGCAGATTGGGAAGAATCAATCACTACGTTGGTTAATAGTAGCCGTTGTTGGCTTGGCGTTCTATTGGCTATTTTTCAGAATTTATCATGCGTAAGGTCGATTTTTGACACTTTTGCATCGGCTGACTCTCGGCACACGCCAAGAGGAGGAATACAAACCGGAGCGATAAAACGTAAAATCGCGGCCAACTGACAGGCTGCGTTGGCTATGGTAAAAAAGGAACTTCGTTTTAAGCAGGTGTTTTATTGGCATAAGTAGAAATTAAGGGTTAAAGCCTCTCATGACTAACGGATCTCTCAATCGCAAACTTAAAATGGGGCTCGTCGGTGGCGGTTCGGGTAGTTTTATCGGTCGCGTTCATTCGATCGCGGCTTGTTTGGACAATCGAGCAACGCTTGTCGCAGGCGCTTTCAGCAGCAATGCCGAGCGATCGAAAGCTTCAGCCCCGGACTACGACGTTGCCCCTGGTCGCGCTTATACGTCTTATCAAGAGATGATTGAAATGGAACTGAAGCTTCCTGAGGGGGAGCGGATCGATTTTGTCAGCGTCACCACGCCTAACTATGCTCACTTTGAAGTTGCCAAAGCCGCCTTGGAAGCTGGCTTTCACGTCGTGTGTGACAAGCCGATGACTTTTGATTTGGCTCAAGCAGAAGAACTAGCCAAGCTTGCTGACAACTCCAAATCGGTCTTTGCCCTCACGCACAACTACACGGGTTATCCGCTTGTTCGCCAAGCAAGACAAATGATCCGAAATGGTGAATTAGGCGAGATTCAAGCCGTTCGAGCTTTTTACATTCAAGGTTGGCTTCGCGACAAACTGGAAGAGTCCGAACAAAAGCAAGCCTCGTGGCGAACGGACCCGAAAAAGAGTGGTGCAGCAGGTTGCTTCGGCGACATTGCGACTCATGCATACAACCTTGGTCGTTACATGACTGGTCTGCTTCCGCAAGAAATTTCCTGTCATTTGAAGACATTTGTTCCTGGAAGATTGCTGGATGACTACGGAACCGCGATTATCAAATATGAATCAGGGGCTCTCGGGACGGTTACCGCTAGCCAAATTTCTCACGGTCGCGAGAACGATGCTTGGATCGAAATCGATGGGACCAAAGGGGCGCTCTCGTGGCGTCAAGAAGAACCCAATGTGATGGTCGTTCGTCAGAACGGTCAACCGCATAAGCTCTACACGCGAGATCCGAACGCACCGTTCCTTGCCGGAGCAGGTGCCGCTGCTTGTAGGCTACCAGCCGGTCATCCAGAAGGATTTTTTGAAGCCTTCGCCAACATCTACACGGCTGCCTTTGATGCAATCGTGGACTTGCACGACGGAAAAAAAATCGAGCGAGTAAACACGGTCTACCCCAACGTCCACGACGGCGTCGAAGGGATGTATTTTATTCAGCAGTGCGTCGCTAGTAGCCAAAAGGACGGTGCTTGGCTCCCGATGAAACATCCGCGAGCCAGGATTTAAGTCAGCGGCTCGAGCTTGAACCAGACAAACGAACGATGTACGAGAAAGCGTTGTACGGTAATGGATGATTTGTCTTCTCGAATTAACAACGCTAAGTATGGGAAAACGGACTACTTTAAGGTACGATAAGGAGGCCCGAACACCCCGAGCCTTTCCGTCGTTCTCAAGCATTCATCGAATTTTTGTATCGATCGAGTCTAGTTCTGGATAGTATGACGCATTTTCGGTAAGCCCGCTCCTCTCTTCTCTTCTCTTGTTTACAACAATCTTGCTATGAAATTTCTCCAATTTAGAAAGCGGAGTCGTATCCGGTTGATGGCTGCAAAAAGACGTCGACTGCGTGTCGAGCAGCTTGAAGTTCGCGTGTTGATGGCAAGCGATTTAGCCAACGCCAGCGGGTTGATACTGCAAGATTCATTGTCTCAATCAGTAGCCGCCCAAAATTCCGGCGCCTTTGAAACGGCGATACCGGCTGCCAGCGATGCCCCTTACATAGCAGACACGCGAGACCCATCGGAGGTCTATGACGAAACGCATTGGATCCTTCGTATGGATTTGGCCGCAGCGAGCGAGCTGATACAAATGGCTACTCCGGCTGTGCTCGGCGAGTTCACGCCACAATCGCTTACGTTCACCACGCTTGCCAACGGGATGCCGATTCTCAACAGTTTACTTGGCTCGCCAACGTCTGTATTCCTTGACTTCGATGGCGACACGACAACCAGCACGGATGCGTATGACGTTGACAGTGCACCGACAACATTCAACACGGCGGAGCAGAGAACGATTGCAGAAGCATGGCGGCACATTGCCACTTACTTTGCCATGTTTGATACGAATGTGACAACGATCCAACCGCCGACTGCTCAGCCGAAAGCCTGGGCTGCCATCGGAAATAACATCACAGGCGGGTATTGTTACGTCAATACATTTCCCAATACGCAACCCCGTTGCTTCAACCAAAGCGGTGATGCTCGAACACGGCAATCTGGAATAGCGCACGAAGTTGGACACAATTTTGGACTGCAGCATCAGTCCGACTTTGATTCGTTCGGTTTTGAAACCGCAGATTATTCGCGCGGGTATGACGAGCTGCACGTGCCAATCATGGGCGTCGATTTTGCTCCGCGAATCCGGAAATTTATCATTGGACACACGACCGATGCCAGTGTTTTGCAAGATGATATTGCGGTGATCGCGAGCGATATCAGGGCCCGCCAACCCGCAGGCGGAGACGGCTTCCGGGCAGACGACTATGCAGGGACCATCGCAACGGCGACGGCGCTGACTTCAACTGTCGGCCAAGATGTTCAGTATGTCAGCGGCATTATCGAGCGGTTGACGGATGTGGATGCATTCTCGTTTGCCTCAAATGGGCTTCCGATTACCATTCGGGTGGCAGCCGATACCCCGTCGGGGCTGGATTCAAAACTGGAGATCTACGACGCTGCGGGGATTCTTCTCGCAGCTGCCGACAGTCCTTTGAATGATCAAGAAATTGTGCTTACCCTTGCATCCGGGACTTACTATGCACTGGTTTCCAGCCATCGCAACTACGGAGATGTAGGAACCTATAACCTTACAGTGAGAACGCTCCCCGAAGATTGGGTGTCGCAAGATGTTGGCGCGGTAGGAATTCCCGGTTTCTCGCAGTTCGATTCGTCCGATGATAGTTTTCTCCTCGGTGCATCGGGAGCCGATGTCGCTGGGACCGCTGACGAAATGCAGTTTGCGATGCAAACTTTGACGGGCGATGGAAGCATTACTGCCCGTGTAGCATCGCTTACCAACACCAATGCCAATGCCATGGCGGGGGTTGCAATCCGCGAGACAACTGCGGGAAATGCTCGTCACGTATCTATCGCCGCGACTTGGTCCGCAGGCAATCGATTTACAACACGAACAACGGTTGGGGGAACGTCCGCAACAACAACGACTGCTGCGGCAGCATTTGCGCCGAGATGGGTTCGACTGACACGAGTCGGGAACGTATTCACGGCAGCCACATCAACCAACGGGACAACCTGGACAACCGTCGGAGCGCCTCAGACGGTGACGATGGGCGCTACGGTACGAATCGGTCTGTTCGCCTCGGCACGCAATGACTCCGCAATCAACCTTGCGGGTTTCACTAACGTGACCGTCACAGGCACTTTAGGCACCTCGTCACCCGCAACGAATTCGCTTCCCGAAGTGACCGGAGTTATAGTCTCGCGTTCCACCGGATCAGACTTAACCATATCGTGGACGGATCAAGCCAGCGAAACAGGATACCGCGTAGAGCGTTCAGTCGATGGAGTTGTCTTCACTACTCGTGGCACCACGGCTGCTGACGACACCAGTTACGTCGACACTGGGCTGACCGGTTCCATGCGTTACTTTTATCGGGTCCGTGCTCTGAATGCGGCAGGTGCTTCGGTACCTTCGGATGTTGTTAGCCAAGTTAATCGCCCGAGCGCCGTGACACGTCTGGAGGTTGCATCGCTCGACCAAAGCCGGATCGTTCTAGACTGGGTCGAGACATCCGGTGAAAACGGCTATCGAATCGAGCGGTCACTGGACGGAGTTACTTACACGACGATCACTACTGCCGTTGGTGCAAACGTTCCGAGCTATACCGTAACAGGACTCGCGAACGCGACCAATTACTTTTTTCGCGTGACGCCGACGAGCACCCTTGGAGATGGAGTACCAGCCATTATCACGGGTGCTACGCGCATGGCTCAAGTTACAGGATTCGCTTTTTCGTCAATCGCGGGAAACGCTATTTCACTGGTATGGAACGATCTGACTACGGAGCTAGGCTACAAGATTCAGCGGTCAACGGATGGTACGAATTTCACGGATCGGGCTACGCTTCCTGGTGGAACGACAACCTATACCGATAGCACAGTTACACCGGGGAACGAGTATTACTACCGCGTCGTCGGCACGGCTGATGAGTCGGTCAGCTTGTTCAATCTCATCTTCACTGCATCGCCAACCGTTGCGGCACTTCCTTTTCCTTGGTCGGCTAACGATATTGGAACTGTTTCCGGTACCGGTGTTGGTTCGACGACTTACAGTGGCACAACATTCAAGGTAGTTAGCAGTGGATCAACTATCAGTGGAACCTCTGATAGTTTCCGATACACGCATCAAAGGCTTTTTGGCGACGGCTCTATCACGGCGAGAGTAGCAAGCCTGGAAGACACGAATGGAGGAAGCACGCGATTTGGAGTCATGTTTCGTGAAGCCCTCAACGTGGGCTCTCGCTACGCGATGATGGCTCTTCGGGAAGGGAATACGGGAACAGCTCAGTTTTCTTCGCGAGCTACTGCTGGTGTAAGTGCCACGACTGCAAGCGACGTTGTTCGAAATGCTCCCTATTGGGTCCGCGTCACTCGCGTTGGCAATCTTTTCACCGGATTCACATCGCCAGACGGTACCACCTGGACGCAAATCGGCACCGCGACCATCGCGATGCCATCACTCGTCTACGTGGGGCTTGCAGCCTCCTCAGGAATCACCACTGAATTAAACACGGCCACTGCTACCAATGTCAGTGTTACAGGCGACACTCGCAACGCTTCGATCGTTACCAGCCAAGTTTTTTATAATAACGCGACCGGTACAAATCTGAGCAGTGCCGGTGCGGCTAATAGCGCGATCGATACGAGCAAGACCGCGCTACGAACTTCGGGAGCCGCTTCATCATTCGCCAATTACACGAACTATTCACGGGGGCTTAATGGTCTGATCGTTGACATCGCTGGCTTGCCAGCAACCACGACCAACGCCGAGATGCTAGCCAGTTTGCAGTTTGCTCAGTGGAATGGAATTGATACCAATGGGTTTACGGTGCTACCTGTGGCAGCGGTACCAACAGTGGTCATTCTCGCTGGCAGTGGCAGCGCCGGTTCGGCTCGAGTCAAGATCACTTTCCCCGATAATACCTTACAGAACACTTGGCTACGCATAACAGTATTAGCGAATACTTCAACAGAACTAGCTGCACCCGATGTGTTCTATTTCGGCAATGTGATCGGTGAGCTCAATACTGGCAATACGACCACACGACTAAGGGTTAATGGACAAGACACCAATCTTATCTTGTTGAACCAGTTACCTGCAGCCAACTCAGCGCTGGTAACCAATATCTATGACCTCAATCGCGACGGTCGGGTCAATGGACAAGACACCAACGTCCTACTTACCAACCAACAAGCTGGGGGAATCGTTGCTCCGATTAGTGTTCCGACGACCCCTTCCGTCCCGGCACTTTCGGAACCTGAAATAGATGGACTCAATTTGACGCCGATGTTGGCAGCCACCAGTGAGGCCAACGCTTTAGAAGTTAAGACGCCTTTGATTGCTTCGAGTCAAGATCCAGTCCGGCTTACCTCGGCAAGAGCTTTGAATCGTCGCCCGGCCAGTTCTGGTATTTCCGCAAACTTCGATTCAAAGACAATCGTCACCGCCGACATCCCCGGTGTCGAATCTCGAGATAAAGAAACGCGAAAATTGCGACTTCGTGATGAAGTCTTCGCGTCACTAGTTCGCTCTAATATAAATAAACGCACGCTCTAACCCGGGCTCGAACCCAGTTTTCAAGTGACTCATGGATAGAATCCTCCAAACTCGTGATGCGATTCGAGCCAATCGTCGCACTTGGGTCACAACGACTGCTGCTCAACTTGGGACCCTTGCATTAATAAACGGATCGATTTCTTCGGCTTTGGGCGACGAGAATAATGCAACTTTAAATCGCTATCCAAGGATGCTTCATGACTGGTATGTCGACCAAGTGCAAGCCGCCGCAATTCGTCACACGCAAGCAATCGAT
>JANODQ010000179.1:0-2181 GCA_031412775.1 Pirellulaceae bacterium
AACCAAACCGGTTGCTTCGCAAGTTCGAACCAGCGTTCACTTGTGCGATTATCCAACTGCGGATGCGTCGATTGTCGATCGGCAACTGGGCATTCGAATGAAACTATTGCGAGAGATCTCATCGATCGGTCGTTCTGCACGGATGGAAGCGAAACTCAAGGTACGTCAACCTCTTTCGCGAGTCGAAGTCACCCTCGCGGATGCAACTCACCAAGCATGGTTGAAGGATCATGACGACATCGCCAAAGAAGAATTGAATGTCAAGGAGATTCAATACAGCAGCGGCTCAAGTCCTTACGTCGAATACGTAGTTCAACCGAACCTTAGAAAGCTCGGTCCACGGGTAGGAAGCATGCTTCCTAAGCTCAAAGCCGCTTTGGCAAAAGCCGATGGAGCAACACTCCTCGATCAGATGAACACCAATGGTAAAATCAGCTTGACACTTGAAGACGCCAGCGGTGCCAAGTCGATTGATTTGGATGGTGAAGATATTCTCGTTCGCTTACAAGCCAAAGAAGGCTGGGCGGCAGCACAAGGACACGGATGTGTGGTCGTGCTTGCAACGGCTTTGACCGAAGAATTAATCCAAGAGGGGATTGCTCGCGATGCAGTGCGACTGATTCAAGACCAACGAAAAACCGTCGGCTGTGACTTTGCGGATCGTATCGAAATCGGGATTACAACAGCGTCGCAAGCAATCGCCGACGCGATCAACAATCACAAGGCGTTTATCGAAGGTGAAACGTTAGCAACCAAACTGGATATTCATGTCCTCGATGCGTTACCCGCAGAGAACCCCGCATCACAAGACCTTGGCGAGCATCCGATTCTGCTGGTGATCAAGACAGTCTCTTCTTCGGCTTCGCCAAAAAGTTAATTGGCAGATGAATCCAGATACTGAAAAATCGACTGCGACTCTTGTTCTCTTTCGCTTCACAGGCGATGACCGACCGGGTTTGACAGCTGCCCTTTCAGAACACTTGGCAAGCTTCAATTGCATGATCATCGATGTCAATCAAGCAGTCATTCATGAATCGCTGCTGCTTGGATTGCTCGTCGCTATTCCAAGCGACCAGGACGCCGTAGCGATTGTTCGTGAGATGCATCACCTCGGCCATTCACTCGGGCTGAGCTGCAAACCTAAATGGATTGAAGATCACGACTACGATGATTGGGTACATCGTCAAGGCAAATCTCGATTCATTCTCACGTTGTTATCACGGGCAGTAACAGCTCAACAGTTCTGTGCCGTTAGTCGAATGCTTGCCGATCAGGGACTCAACATCGACGTGATCACGCGATTGTCAGGTCGGCCTCCACGAGTACCAACAAGCGAACTTACGCGAGCCTGTGTCGAGTTCTCGATTCGCGGCGAACCTCGCGATCCGATTCAACTCAAAGCCAGTCTCCTCGACCTTTCAAGTCAACTTGATTTGGATCTCGCTTGGCAACGTGACGACGCCTTTCGCCGTAATCGACGTGTTGTTGCACTCGACATGGATTCAACACTGCTTCAAGCTGAAGTGATTGATGAATTAGCAAAAGAGGCGGGTGTCGGTGAGGAGGTGAGCCTGATCACTGAAGCGGCCATGCGAGGCGAGATCGATTTTGATGAATCGCTACGCAAGCGAGTCAAATCGCTTGCAGGATTGCCGGAGAGTGTCTTGCCAAAGATCGCTGCACGGTTGGAGCTGACCGAAGGAGCTGAATTGCTGCTATCTTCGCTTCGTCGATTCGGATATCGCACGGCGATACTGTCAGGTGGCTTTACTTATTTTGGCAACTACTTGAAACAACGTTTGGCAATCGATCATGTCTATGCAAACGAACTTGAAATCATCGATGGTAAGCTTACCGGGCACGTGATTGGTCCGATCGTGAATGCTCAGCGAAAGGCAGCCTTGCTTGATCAACTTGCAGTTAACGAGGGGATCGATCGCAAGCAGACAATCGCCATCGGTGACGGAGCCAACGACCTACCGATGCTTGCCAGAGCTGGACTCGGCATCGCCTTCCACGCGAAACCAGTAGTGCGACAATCCGCCGAACACCAAGTCTCCACCATGGGACTAGACGCCGTACTCTATCTCCTAGGCGTCCGCGACCGCGATCTTGTTTGAGTATTTCTGGATTCACGGGCAAATACACAAACGCAAAGCAAAGCTCTACTTTGCGTTTGTG
>JANODQ010000180.1:0-9514 GCA_031412775.1 Pirellulaceae bacterium
GCCGGAACGAAAACAGCTTACTCGTTCGGGGACGATGCAGGTGAGTTGGAAGACTTCGGTTGGTTTGCAGATAACAGCGAAGAGGAAAAGTATTCCAAAGTAGGAAAGAAAAAGCCAAACGCATTTGGCCTCTTCGATATGCATGGGAACGTCGCCGAATGGGTATTAGATCAACATGATCCCAACGGGTATCCGGGACTTGCTGGTACGATCAAGCGTAATCCACTGGCGATACCAGAAACGCTTTATCCGCGCGTGGTTCGTGGTGGGGGCTTCAACCAAGACGCAGCAGCTCTTCGAAGTGCCACACGCGAAGGTTCTACAGAAGATTGGATCGCACAAGATCCGCAAGAGCCCGTGAGTATCTGGTATCTCACAGATGCTCTTCATGTCGGTTTTCGAGTTGTGCGCCCATTGGTCGAGCCCAGTGAAGAGGAGAAGGCTGCAAAGTGGGAAGCTTCATTGCCGGTGATGAAAGAGCGACCAGTCCCATTAGACCGCGAGTAAGTTGTAGCGATTGATCTGATTGAAACGTTGGTGCTGAAGAACGAGGACGAACGAGAGCATAGTTGAGGAAGGGCGATAAGGAATTTTTGCGCAGACGCTTGCTTGGGAGGTAACCTTCGGGGAGGCGATATCTCGTCTTCATTCCGGTTTATCTGTGTCTAGCAAATCAATCCCGTTTCTCTGGCTTTGAGCCGGGGCCTCACTATGTCGCAACTCGATAGTTCCGCCGACACGCCAGCAGATCCGTACGCTGCAAGCAAGTCCGATTCAGATTTGAGTGTTCAATCCAAGTCGAAGCTCCCGCGTTTCCTGGACGGTGTAGAGCGTATCTCGATCGTCTTGCTCTATTCGTTTTTCTTGAGTCGGATGTTTGGCGGGTATTGGCAGACAGGCAACATTGGCAACTTGGTGATGCTGGTGACCGAGTCGATCTTGGTTGGATTTGTTTTGTGCCGAAAGGCGACTAATGATCTGTCGCTTCGTTTTGGAGATTGGCTTTTAGCATTTGCTGCGACAAGTCTTCCGCTGCTGGCAGTTCCCCAACTGGTCCAGTCGCCGTGGCCTGTTTGGAATGCGATCGCCGTCCTTTTAACTTTCGCAGGTTTAGTTGTTCAAGTACTTTCAAAATTCACATTGGGAAGACGATTCGGTGTGGTCGCGGCGAATCGCGGGATTTGTATTGCAGGACCGTATCGTTTGGTTCGGCACCCAATCTACATGGGCTATCTAATTTCCCACATTGGCTTTTGTATGTTGAGTCCCGCAGTGTGGAACTTGGCACTCTTCGCTGCGCTTTATGCGCTGAAAATCCCCCGGATTTTGGCAGAGGAGCGTTTGCTGAGCCAAGACGCGAAATATCGCGATTATCAGAAAACTGTCCGATATCGACTTGTGCCAGGGCTGTTTTAACGGATATCGGCGGCACTCACGGCGAGTTTCGGAGTTGCATTCGGAGGCTTCAGGGCTGTTGCCAGACCTTGTGACTTGGCAAAAATGGTGAACAATAGACTAAGTTATTTTGACGTGTTCGATATAATCGACCCGGTTGCAACCGAGATCGACAAATCGGTTAGACGCACAGAGTGGGCTTCTGGCTGGGTTTGATTAGATTGGACATGGAAGCGTTTCTTAGGACATGATGCAATTGCCCGAATCTCATTCGTCAATGGACTCCTCTTCTGACTCGTCAGATTCCTTAGCTGGAAACTCGCTGGGTGTGCCACACAATGGCGTCTCAGCGAAAGCTGGTGAAGTACCCCCGGTTCTCATCGACGAAAATCGCAAAGAGCTTACTGCAACCGGGGGTGGTGGCGTTGTCATAAAGCGGTTAGGAGAGTCGGTAAAGTACACCGCAGTTTTTGCGGTCATGCTTTTCGCACTGTATCTAGTGCGGAGCAAGATCCAAAAAATGGGGATCACCTGGAGCGATGTTCAAAACTCGATATCTACAGTTTCTTATGGCAGCATAGCAATTGCCGTAGCCATAACGATCGCAAATTTCTTCGTGCTCACTGGGTATGACCTGATTGCAGTACGCTACCTGAAAAAATCCCTTCCGCTACATCGGGTGATGAGTGGCGCAATCATTGGGTACGCGCTCAGTAACATACTCGGGTGGCTCTTTGGAGGCACAGCCGTTCGCTATCGACTCTACAGCAAATGGGGGTTTTCGATGGTCGAAATAGTTGCGTTTATTTCCATTCTCTCGATGACTTTTTGGCTAGGAATGTTTCTGCTTGCCGGGGTTGCATTTGTTGCATTTCCCGTTGACTTACCGGAAGAGTACGCCAATGAACTCATCTTAAGTCCTAAGACCTGGGGCTGGATCTTTCTCGCAGTAGTTGGGTTGTATCTATTAGCGTCGGCATTCCTTCGAAAGCCAATTCATTGGAACGAATATCGATTTTCGTTACCACCGCTAAGACTGTCCACGATGCAACTATTGGTTTCTGCAGGTGATTTTGTGCTTGCATCTCTTGTGCTATACGTGCTGCTACCAACGAGCGTCCGCGGCCCTGAAGCTATTCATTTTAGTACAGTGCTAGTATCGTACCTGGCCGCAATGATCGTCGTGGTAATACTTCACGTTCCCGGCGGAATCGGTGTGTTGGAAGCAACTATTCTGCACTTAATGCCTCCGCATGCTGTTGTTCAAGTCACGGCCGCATTAGTTCTCTTCCGGGTAATCTATTACATTATTCCAGGGCTCTTTGCCGGACTGTTACTTCTCTATATCGAAATGACAAGTCCGAAGAGCATCCAAAGTGAGTGACACGGAATCGCGCTCGGATAATAAACCACGAACACCGATCGCGTCGGCGAAGCAAGCGGTTCATGCGATCGAAAGGTTGGCGTTGCTTTTGGTGGGCTCAGCCATGCTGGGCGTGTGGTGCATGATGTTTCTTAGGTCCATGAGCGACCAATCCTCTTTGTGCGAACTTGCGTGTCATCCGTCGCTGCATCTGTTCGTCTTTACGTTTGTTTTGCTTGTTGTTTCCGGGCTGTTTTGGCTTATCCGACGCCGTTCCAGCTTTAGCGGTGATCGTTGGAGGCGAAGGTCTTTTGCGTTACTGGTGCCGTTCTTGTTTTACTGCTGGGTGACTGTACCTTGGCAACTTTTGCCGCTTTGCGAAGATCGCGTCGTCGATGGTTCAATCAAAGTTTTGTCCTGGAATGTTCAAATCGGAAATGACAATCCCAGCTATATTTTAGATCTCGTCAAACGTGAGTCACCAGATGTGCTTGTGCTGATCGAAGTAACAGCATCGATTGCAGCACAGATCGAATCACTTAAAGAGATCTATCCAAAACATCTTATCAAAACACATCGCACTAGCAGTGGAATTGCAATCTATTCGAAGCTTCCAAATTCGGAGTTTAAGACGCTTTATCCCGGGGACCTGCCGATGCCCGCGATCGAGTTAAATGTAAATCGCTCTACTGAAGGCGACGCGAATCCGAAGCCTGATTTATCGATCCTTGGAGTTCATACGTTATCGCCACAACTAGACGATGGTACGAGAATCGACAGACGTAATCAGCAGCTTGCAGGACTATCGCAATGGGCTTCTGAAAAGTCGGCGGATGTTATTGTCATCGGCGATTTAAACATCACCCCTTGGTCACCACCATTTTGGAGACTACTTTCCAATGGTCGGTTGGTCGATTCGACATGGTATCGTGGTTACTTTCCAACTTGGCCTGCTGGATTGAACATGGGAGCCATTCAGATCGACCATGCTCTGGTGAGTCCCAATGTAAAGATTTTGGAACGCAGAGTCTTGCCAGATACGGGCCTATCCGACCATCGGCCTATTTCGGTAACAATCGAATAGCCAAAGCTGCTCTATTGAAAGAATCGTTGAAAGAATTATCGAATTGGGAGACGGTTGCAAAGTACCGATAGTTCCTTGAATCTAAATCTCCGCCTCTCGGCTGCCATGTACTTTTATCAGCCCGACTGCGTTCACGACAGGCTTATCCAGGAAAAATGGCGATCATAGACTCCCGATCATCCCATATTCGTCTTTCAATAAATCACGGACCGTGTGAAATCAGCCCCTAAAAATTCCAGTCCGCGACGAATATGCGAAGCAGCCGCGACAGTGTCAGTCCGGATCGTTGAAATTGTCTCGATCGTCACCTGATTTCCCAATCGTTTTATAATGCATTCGCTCATGCTATTTTTGGTGAGAGGGGTAAAACAATTGGAACGCAACATATCTCACTTGGAACCCCGAATTCCCACCTCATTAAGCTAACCGCACAGAAGTACCCCTAAGGTCGACATCATTCCTGGCTCATAATACATACGTTATTTAGTTAGTTTTTAACGTTGCTGTTTTTGAAACTCGATCTAAAAACGAAGATTGATTCAAGAACTCCAATCGTATCTGCCGAAACAAACGTTTGCCGGAGAGCTTTCCGACGAGGACCAATTGATCTTCGAAAGAATGTTTCTCCGTCGATACTGAAGAGATGCACATCTCAGGGCGAATTGAAAATGGCTCGTGCTTATGCTGCTCGATTAGGATGCATTGCGATGGTCTTCGGACTGTTGGAGCATTTTATTGGGAACTTGCACGTCAGCCATGCAGCAATGCATGCCGTGATTTTGTTGTTTGTTTTTAGTGTGTTAGGTTACGTGATCGGTTCCGTAGCTGAGGAGTTGGTTCGACAGTCCGTCGAGGCAAACTTCCGCCGTTCTGTCGAAAAAGCGACCAACGGTGGTCAACAGCAGCAGAAGAATCCGAAATAAACGATTTACGAGCTCGGTCCCTCAACAAACTCGCAGGCCAAAGGATTGGCATGGCTTTGTTTAGCCGCAGTTGCTAATGTCGAATTGACTTTTGCAATCGGTGCTAAAGAGTCGCTACGCCTTTGCCATAGCATACATGGAGGTTTGGATGGCAACGACGATTACGTCGGGTATTGATATTCAAGATGTTTGGGTCAAATACAAAGAAGACCAAACAAATGTGGACCTACGCAACATATTAATTGAACGGTACATGCCGTTGGTTCGATATAACGGAGAACGGATACGTTCACGATTGCCGGAGGGTGTCGAGCTGGATGATTTAACCAGTGCTGGCATTTTCGGACTCATGGATGCTATCGACGCGTTTGATATGTCACGCGGCGTCAAGTTCGAAACCTACTGCGTTCCGCGGATTCGTGGAGCGATGCTTGACGAACTGAGAACAATGGACTGGGTTCCGAGACTGGTGCGGAGCAAGGCTAGCAAGCTTGGCGAAGCAACCAAAACTCTTGAAACACGTTATGGTCGTGCACCGTCCGATCATGAGCTCTCAGAATTCATGGAGATTCCACTTCATGAGTTGGAAAAAATGAAAAGCGATGCTGCTGCTGTTGGTTTAGTTTCACTGAACAAAAAGTGGTACGAAACAGATAGCTATAAAGACGTTCGTGAAATTGACATTCTCGAAGACAAACGCGGTGAAGACCCGACCTTCCGAATTCAAAAAGGCGACCTGATGCGTTTGGTCACCAAAGGCTTGAATCGCAACGAACGCTTAATCATCATCCTCTACTACTATGAAGAGATGACGATGAAAGAGATCGGTGCGACGCTGGATCTGAGTGAAAGTCGCGTCAGTCAAATGCATACAAGCATTGTTCAACGTCTTCAAGAACAACTTGGCCGTCGCAAGCCTGAATTCGGAACCTAGACAAAGTTTCTTCACACGTAGTGGCGTTTCTCCGAGATGCGAGTTTACTACGTCTCTCCGAGACGCGGCTACGTGAAAACAAGTTTCGATTAGGACTTACGTTTATGACACAGATTCAAAGTACGCTAGGCACTTCAACGGCCGTTGCGGCCGACCCGGCTGGCGATAAGCGAGGAAAAGGGCTCGACAGCCTTGATCCAGCTCAATTCTTGAACTTGATCATTACGCAACTTCAGAATCAAGATCCGCTTGCTCCGACGGACAATGCCGCGTTGATGCAGCAAGTTGCACAGCTTCGAGAGATTACCGCTAACGACAAGCTCACAACGACTCTGACGTCGTTTTCGATTACTCAAGAACTCACAACTGCGAGTGCTTTAATTGGTCGTAAGATCAACGGGTTGGACACCACCGGAAGCGAAGTCAATGGCGTTGTCGATAGCGTCTCAATCAAGGTTGATGAGAAAGATCGGAATAATCGTCAGGTCCGAGTACAAGTCGGCAATAAAACGGTCGATATGTCTAATGTCAAGTCGATTGATGAAGTCAAGGTAGCCACTTCAGATCCTGCGACGACAAAGTAAAGTCCTTCTTTTAAGGACGCATTCGATTTATCTTCATTAGTCCGTAGTGCATTACGCTATCAGTGGTTTAGTAAGCAAGCTGGCGTTCTAGAAAAGGTGCTTCACGATGGGTCTCACTTCGTCTCTTAGTACCGCGTTGACTGGAATGAACGCGGCCGAGTCGCAGATCGATGTTCTTGGAAATAATTTAGCTAACTCTCAGACAGTAGGCTTTAAAAGCTCTAGCATCGTCTTTGCGAGTCAGTTCTTGCAAACGCTCTCACTGGGTTCTTCACCAACAAATGAAAACGGTGGAACAAATCCACAGCAGACTGGCTTAGGCGTTCAGATTGCTGGCATCACCCCTAACTTCCAGCAAGGAACAATCTCCGTCAGCTCAAACCCTTCGGACTTAGCTATCCAAGGTGACGGCTTCTTCCAAGTTGAAGGTAATCAGGGAGAAATTTTCTATACTCGTAACGGGATCATGAAGCTCAATAGTGCCAACGAGCTAGTAACATCGACTGGTAACCGGCTACTGGGTTTCGGTGTAGACGAAAAATTCAACGTTCAAACAACGACACTTCAAGCACTGACAGTTCCGCTTGGGTCAGAAGCAGTTGCCAAAGCAACAACCGTCGTTACGCTTCAAGGAACCCTGACAGCACAAGGAGACGTAGCCGACACATCCGCGGTTATTCAAAGTGCTATTCTTGGCGACAGTGCAGTACCCTTCCCCGCAGCCACTGCGTTGGCCATTCAAAGTGCAGGCCGCCCGGTAACCGCAGCAGTCACGACCGTACAAGCCGACAGCGGTGGAACTCACCCAGAGGGTGCCGTTTATCAATACAGAGTTGCTTTTCTAGATAGCGCTGGCAAAGAAAGCACAATATCGGATCCGATCACCGTCACTGTGCCGGTTGGTAACGGAAACCCAGATAACACAATTACCCTCAACAACCTTCCATCGGGCGGGTCGCAGTACTCGCAAATGCGAATCTACCGCACAACTAACGGTGGAAACGCTTTTTCTTTACTGGGGCAAGCGGCAACCGGAGGAAGCTTTGTTGACAATAACTCGGCTCCGCTGACGACCGCACTCGACACCGATAACCTAACGGGTAATTATTCGTACATGATTACCTACTATAAAGCAGGTAATCCAGAGTCTCGCCCATCCACTTTGGTTGGTCCGCAAAATATTGCGAACGGTCGAGTATTCCTGAGCAACTTCCCAACACCGCCCGTACCGCCACCTGAAGGCGGATTCCCAGCATACGACGAGATCCGCATTTATCGTAATCTTGCGAACGATCCTAATTCATTCTTCTTAGTCGACACGGTTGCCCCCGGAGCTACGTATACAGATAGCAGATCGGACGCAGAGATTTCCAATCTTTCAACAATTGGAAACAAGCAAGTAAACCTGGATGGTCCAACCGTTGATTCGAATACTTTGCTGATCAATATGACGAGGCGTGATGGCTTTGAATACACCAAGCCGTTCAAGGTTGGCAACCTTGATTTCACGTCTCGTAAAGGCGGGAGACTTTCCGAGACAAAATCCTTCCAGATCACCAATACCTCGACCGTCCAAGACTTGAATAACTTCATGCAAGCGGTAATGGGCATCCAAATTAATAGTGGTGACTCAAACAATCCTATTAAAGCATCGATCAATAAGATTCAGGGTGAAAGTGGATTCATTAATCCAGGCTCGTTCATATCCAACGGGCAGATTCGATTTGTATCCAACACTGGGGTTGATAACGCTGTCTCTATTGATTTAACTAGCTTTAAGCTTACCGACACCAACAACCAAGTGACCAATCCAAATCTCGCTTTCGGGCAAGTCCAAGAGGCGAAAGGCCAAAGCGCTGTAGCTAACTACATCGTTTATGATTCGTTGGGATTGCCTCTCAATGTGCGAGTAACCGCTACCCTTGAAAATAGGACAGATACGAGAACAACGTATCGATGGTACGCAGATTCTCCTAACAATTCGAACAAGCTTGGCTCCGGTGATGAGTCGACAGTCCAAGTCGGAACCGGTCTAGTCTACTTCGATGGCAATGGAAACTTCATCAACGCGACGAACTCCACCATCGCAATCAACCGAGCAAACCTCCCTAGTACAAAACCGCTCCAGTTTGAGTTGGACTTCAATAGCGTATCGGGTCTCGCTGCCGACAGGGCAACGCTTGCTGCAACCCGACAGGACGGCTCGCCACCTGGTACTTTAACCAGCTACGTTATCGGTGGTGATGGTACAGTCCGAGGTGTCTTTAGTAACGGTATTACTCGAGATCTCGGACAAATTCGGCTTGCAAGATTTTCGAACCCCAACGGACTAGAACAACGTGGCCAAAACCTCTTCGCCCAGGGCATCAATACGGGCCTTCCTATCCAAGGTCGACCGGGCGAAAACGGTATCGGTGCGGTCTCCTCTGGCGCTGTCGAGCTTTCCAACACTGATGTGGGAAAAGACTTAGTGAATCTTGTCTTGGCCAGTACACAGTACCGCGCCAACGCGAGAGTCATCACAGCGACACAACAGCTATTTGATGAACTGCTAAATCTCCGACGATAGTTGGCCTTGATTGTTTTCAATCTGCCGCATGCCTCAAGAACCGATCTGGGCTGCCCAGCAGCCGGGCTTCTGGACTGGTTGGGGTTGTAACGATTACGCAGAGCGTAATTTGTTGGTAATTTTTGTGTTCGACGGTGCTTCTTAGCGACCGTCATGTTTTGCGTAACCTAACTTTGTTTGTCGAGACATCCTATTTCACCGGACGTCAAGACGGCGATTTTTACGCAAACATATTTCCCCCCTCACAAAAATCTCGAGCGATTCACATGGGCCCACTGCCTGGTTTCTCCCGAAACACTACCGCCCTTAATCAGTCGATTTCCGAGTCGAAATCGACGATTGGTAGCTTCGATACATTGTCTGACGAGGAACTAGAAGCCCACCTGGGTGTGTTCCGATACGGTGCTTTTGATCTAACCGATGCGGTTCGCCCCTCGTATGACCTGAAAGTGGTCCCACGCCAAGGATTCCGTCACGACGCTTACAAAGACCCCAACGGTAAAACGAGCATTCCGGTCGTCATGGCCTCGGCAAGTCGAGAAAAGCTGTTCGATCTTTTTATCGAAATGCTTGATCCACTCGGAGACGTCGTCGATGTTGTGCTGGAAACCAGCCATCATGGTAACGGTGGCCACTCGGATCTGTACCGCGAACATATCGAT
>JANODQ010000181.1:0-8429 GCA_031412775.1 Pirellulaceae bacterium
CTCAGACTGAAGAAGATTTAGCAAAGACGTTATGATCGCTGCACATTGTGCGACCATCTTCCATTTACCGAGCTGCTTTGCCGAAAAATCTCCGCCTGAACCCTCAATCATTCCGCGAAGGCTTGTCACAAGCAACTCGCGGGAAATGACCAAGGTTACAATCCAAGCAGCGAATCCACTACTAGGAACTCCCACCAACGCAATCATCGCCGCTCCAATAATTGTCTTGTCCACAAACGGATCCAAGATGCGTCCCAGCTTCGTAATCTGCTTGAACCGCCTTGCCCACCATCCATCAATAAAATCAGTCGATGCAGCTATTATGAAGCAGATGAGTGACGGAAGGAAAAAATGGAATTCGATCAAAACTCCAACGGCGATCGCTAAAACCAACCGAACCAGCGACAGGCCATTTGGTACATTCCAATTAGAATCACTGGGTTGAGTGAGCGAACGAAGCGACATGATAAGTGCGAGTGCTTGGCGAAAAAGGTAATTCGGTGTTCAATTCTTTAAATCGTAACCATATCTCCCGAGAGTAATAGACGTCGCGCATTCTCATGAAACCACTTCAAAGAACTACTGAAGACGCGATCGGGATTTTTCAGGCAGGCGTTCACGCAGTGCAAGCCGATCGACTCGTTCGTGAGCGATTTGTTTTTGAAAGAAACCAACTTCAAATCGACGATTCTGGCGAAATGCACCGTTGGAAACTTCATCCAAGCGGGCGAATAATCGTTGTCGGAGCTGGCAAAGCAACCTTTGGAATGTTGAAAGGATTGTCCGTATCGCTGCAAGGACTCGACTCCCAGATTTCAGTTGTTGGGCACGTCAATGTTCCCGAAGGGACAACAACCTCAAGCGAAAGCAATCCGGTTTACGATAGCAGAGCAAATAGCATTAATGTGCTTGCTGCAAGACCTGCAGGCCTAAACGAACCGACTGAACTAGCCGTTCGTGGCACAAAAAAGATTATCAACTTATGCGAATCAGCTCACCCAAACGATACGGTTATCTTTTTACTCTCTGGTGGTGCCAGCGCATTGCTTACCTCTCCGATCGAAGGAATCACGCTCGCTGAGAAAGTCCAGACAACACGTTTACTTAGCCAACACGGGGCGGCCATCGAGGAGCTCAATGCAGTTCGACGCGGCTTGAGCACTGTAAAAGCTGGTGGACTCGCCAATCGCTGTCGCGCAGGTCGTCTGATCACGCTTGTTATCTCGGACGTCTTAGGGGACTCGTTAGCAACAATCGGTTCGGGACCAACCTGGATCAATAACCCACCAAACATTTCCGAGATTCTCGACATACTTTTGAAGTATGACAAAAACCAAAGTCAATTTCCTCGAGCTGTCTATCAAACTCTCACCAGAATTTCGTCCGAAGATAGTTCCTCCCGATCGCAAAGTTGGCTTACCAAGCGTTTCACCAGTAAGGATCGCGATAATGAGTGCGAACTCGTTCACATCATGCTCGCAAATAATGCAACTGCGGTCGATGCTGCTGGTGTCGAAGCGGTAAGACGTGGATATGCTTACTGGATGGAGTCCGCTAGGCAAAGCGAGGGCGCGGCTGAGGATGTCGGACGCAGACTGGCTCGACAATGTATCGGACTGAAAGATCAGCCAACCATCTCATGCATCATTTCCGGCGGTGAGCCAACGGTAACACTTACCGACGAGAATCACCGAGGCCGGGGAGGTCGCAATCAGCAGTTGACACTGGCAGCATTGACCGAGCTTCAAAAGCTAGGCGCGTCATCATCCGACTGGGAGCGTATGACAGTGCTCTCCGGAGGTACTGACGGGGAAGACGGACCAACTGACGCCGCCGGTGCTTGGTGTGATGCAAAAACTGTCGCGAGCTATCAATCACAGAATCTTTCTCCACAGAATCATCTGGATCGATGCGATGCGTATCCTTTTTTCCAAAAAACTGATTCGCTTTTAATTACCGGACCAACCCACACGAACGTATGTGACCTTCGTGTTGCTATTTACGATCAGACACATTAACGGAAACTCGCTTTCATGCAAAAGTCGTCGACTCACTCTCACAGTATTATTCAAAACACTCCGGAACAAGTTGCTCTTGCTGCGCGGAATTGGTTTGTGTCGATCGCCATCATGTCGATCCTTCAGCGTGATCGATGCCTTGTTGCATTGTCCGGGGGATCGACTCCGAAACGACTTTATCAACTGCTCGCCGAACTTCCCGAGGGGCTTATCGATTGGAGCCGAGTCCATCTTTTTTGGGGTGATGAACGCAATGTTCCGAGCGATCATCCTGACAGCAACTATCGAATGGTCCGTGAAGCATTGCTCGACCGAATCGTTGGCGAGAAACCAGTAGTCCACGCAATCCCGACTGACGGCAACACTCCATACGAAGCGGCAACAAACTACGAACGAACCATGCGATCAATTGCTGGATCAAGTCCTTTTGTTTTCGATATCGTGTTGTTAGGGCTCGGTGATGACGCTCACACGGCATCCCTTTTTCCTGAAACAGCGGCCCTCAAAGTTACCAACCGTTGGGCAATCGAAAATGAAGTCCCGAAACTCAATACAATACGAATTAGCTTAACCGCTCCAATCCTCAATTCTTCGCGAAATACGGCGTTTCTCGTTTGCGGTGAAAGTAAGCAGTGGGCCCTTGGGAAAATACATTCCGCAGAACGAAACGCCACCCTCTACCCTGCGCAATTAATTCGCCCCATCGGCGATCTGTGGTGGTTCATGGACGAAGCCGCATCCAATATCGAGTAAGTAAATAAGTAACGAAATCAGGCAGAAAACAAAATTCTGAAAACTTTTTGGGACCGATTGACCAGACGTGTCACGCGCATCGGGATAATAGTGGGCTGATGTTATTAGTACCGTTTGTTACGGACGCTGGACGCTAACGAGACTTGCCGGCTTAGAAGTGCAGTATTTCAGCGTTTCCGTATTCGTGCTCGTGCTCGAATCGACCGCCATCCAATCGAGTCCGAGTACCGGCTTACGCCTGAGTACGAGCACGATTTCATTGAGTACGTGCAAGATCTAAAACAATTGCTAAGCCGGAAAGTTCCTAACGCGTTGCGGCTCCCATTTAGAAAGAGCGAGAACCTTTGAAAAAATCAGAACCCGATAATCGTGTTTGGCTTGGTTGGCATCGAGCGATCCTTCATAGCACAGTTGATTACCTGGCGACTCGTTATCAGGCCAACAACCTATGGGACTTGAATGAGGTTATCTGCGTTCTTCCAAGTTCGCTTGCGGGACGTCGACTTTCGGAGCTCCTTGCTGAACGAGCGTCCAAGGAATCCTTGGTCCTGCGTCCCCCTGAGATCTTGACGATTGGCGAGCTTCCCGAAAAGCTGTATGAAGCAAAGTTTCCCTTCGCTGGTGATATCGAGCAGGTGCTCGCATGGACCAAAGTCCTTCGAAGTACGTCATCCAAAGTCCTGGAACCGCTTTTGGTAGAGGTCCCTTCATCTGGTTCGACGCAGCCTTGGATCGAACTTGCTTCACTCCTTTCGTCTTTGCATCGCGAATTGTCCTCCGATCTTACGATGTTTATGGAAGTGGCAAAAAAGCTGGAGCAGGACAACTCAAGCGAAGCCGCCCGCTGGCATGTCTTGGCAAAACTCCAACGAGCCTACCTTGATGAGCTGAGCAAATCAAAACGTTGGGACGTTCAAACCGCCCGTATGTTCGCGATCGAACATCAAGAGCCGATTGCCAAGCATGACATCATCGTGATCGGTGCTGTGGATTTGAACGAAGCACAGCGAGCGTTCTTAAAAGCGATTGTAACCCGTGTAACAATATTGATTGGTGCACCGAAAAGCTGGAGCAACGAATTTGATCTCTTTGGTGCCTTGATCAGCACGCTTTGGCAAGACATCCCCGTTGACTTCCAGGAAGGACAATTAATTTGCCGCGCCACCGCCGACGAGGCAGCAGACGAAGTAGTAAAGCAGTTAGCACTGCTAACAAACCCTGAGCCGATGTCGCTAGCCACGGGTGTTGACATTGCTAAAGCTTGCACGGTAGCACCCGAGGATAGCACTTACGGCTCGGTAGAAATGACATCGTCATTAACGCTAGCCGATCTCCCTCATCAATATACTGCCCAGGAAATCACGATCGGTGTCCCCGATACATCATTGGTTAGCATTCTGACCGAAAGGTTGCATCGCTATGACGTCGCGGGACGGAACGGGGGTGGTGTAAAAGCTACCGAAACATCGCCGATTCGACTTTTGGAAGGGATTGTCGACTACATCGAGGAAGGAACATACGAAGCGTTCTCGGCTTTGATTCGTCTACCGCTTGCGCATGCGATTCTAGAAAAATCGTCTTTAGTTCCTCATGACTTTATTCAGCAGATCGATTCTTACTACCAAGCGACGCTTGTACAAAGTATCAGGATCACCGAATGGCCTGAAGCACGCGGTCTGGATGCTATTCGTCAAACTATCTTAGCTGTTGATACTTGGTTGAGACCTCTCCGCTTGCCTCCGATTCCGCTCAACGAATGGACTTTGCCACTTCGAACCGTTTTCAATGAAGTTTTCGTCGATGTAAAAGCCGACCTCGACACGCCCGAGGGAGATTCATTGATCGATGCGACAAAGTTTGCAAGTGCTGCGATTGAGACGCTCGGTGACCTGCCTGAAGCGTTTGTTGTAGATGCAACGCTACGTGAGGCAATCGCATGGATCTTAAGGCAGCTAGACAAGAAGACTGTTCCGCCGCTGGTCGATCCTCATTCTATTGAAATGATTGGCTGGCTGGATCTGACACTCGATGACGCGCCGGTTCTTTTACTGACTGGAATTCACGATGGTACTGTTCCCGAGTCCGTCAACGCTGATGCGTTTTTACCGAATCGCATCAGAACTGAACTTGGTTTGATGGATAACGATCGACGCTATGCGCGGGATTGCTACGCGATGCAAGTATTGCTGCACACTCGTGAGCATCTTCGAGTCATCACCAATCATGCCAGCGCGACCGGTGAGCCGCAAACGCCCAGCCGATTACTACTTGCCGTAGATGCTCATGAACTCGCCAATCGCATCTTGCAGTTGATCGAACCCGAAGCTCCTGACAACCGAATTCAGATTCGTTCAGAGCCTCAACCACGAGCGATTCAAAGCGATCTTCCGATTCCTGCGCCCATCGATAATGCCGGGGCGGCCATCGAGCGTATGTCGCCTTCGGACTTCGAAGCCTACTTACAATGCCATTATCGTTTTTATCTTTCTCGCATTCTTCGGCTGAGTCCAGTCGATGATCGCAAAATGGAATTGGAGGCCAATGACTTTGGTAACCTGATTCACGATACTCTGTCAGGGCTTGTCGATTCACCAGTCGCGAACTCCACCGATGCGGAGGCGATTCAAAATTGGTTGCTGAAGCGGATCGACGAAGTAGTTCAAACCAAGTACGGCGAATCGCTTCCTCCGGCCATCATCGTCCAAATAGAGCAAGCTCGTCAACGACTTTCTGCCTTTGCACCCCAACAAGCAGCCCAAGTCGCTGACGGCTGGCGAACACTCGTCACTGAAGTCGCAATCAATTCCGAGCATGGAGCGTCGATCGATGTCGATGGTAAAGCGATGCCTCTTATCGGTCGCATTGATCGCATAGATTATCATGCAGAGCTTAAGCAGTTTGCAATTTGGGACTACAAAACGGGCGAAAAAGCGAAAAAGCCAAAACAAGCTCACTACGGTGATAAAGCTGGTTGGAAGAATCTCCAATTGCCCATCTATCGCCACCTGATCAAGGTTCTAGATTTCAAAGAACATAGCGTTGCACCGGAAGCACTCACAAAGAATATTGTGCTTGGTTACATCAACATTCCCAAGTCAGCCTCTGAATGCAAGTTCGAAGTAGCGAGTTTTGAAGATGATCTTTTGGAAGCTGCTGATGAAGAAGCAAAAAAGGTGATTCGAAAAATTCGGGAGAACGCTTTTTGGCCGCCTCGATATGACAATGTGAATCCTTGGGACGATTATGTTGCGATTTGTCAAAACGATGTCGCTCGTCGATGGTCTGAGGCTTCGGAGTCGATAGCGCTCGCCGGTAGCTTGTCATCGGAAAATACTGCTCTCTCCGAAGTTCCCTCCGTTGCATCCGGAACGGAAACTTACAACGCTAATTCAGCCACAGTAATCTCGAACCGAAGCTACGCTAACGTCAAAAAACTTTCTCCTGATGCTGGGCCGCGAAAACCGGGACTTGTCTTGAACAACACCAGCGGAAAGACCAATCCCGATTGGTTTCAAGCGACGATGATTGAAGCTTCTGCGGGGAGCGGAAAAACCTTCAGTCTCGCAATTCGTATGATTCGGCTCCTGTTTGCAAAGCAATCTCCAGAAGGAATCCTTGCGACCACATTTACTCGCAAGGCTGCCGGAGAAATCCTCGAGCGTGTTCTAAAGATGCTTGCGAAAGCGATCGTCAATAAAGGTGATCTCGAAACGCTTCGCGACAAACTGCGTCCGATGATTATCGACGAGACGAGCTGCATCTTCCATCTTTCGGAACTCTGCGACAACCTACATCGTCTTCGCGTCAGCACTTTAGATGGGTTCTATCAAACGCTCGCGAGGAGTTTTGCTTTGGAACTCCAACTTCCCCCTGGTTGGAAGTTAGCTGACGAATTTCAAGAAGCCAAGATTCGTGAAATCGCGGTGACACGAATGTTTGAAAATCAGAATCGCGGCGAATTGCGTTCGTTGGTGTCGCAACTTTCTCGAGGTGAAGCCCGTCGCAGTGTTCGGAGCGAGATTCATCAAACGATTGACGCTGGTTATCTCCTTTACCGAACATCACCGACTGAAGCTTGGACCAATTTTCCTATTCCCGCATCGCCTGATGAGAAGGCGGTTACGATCGCACTTCATGCTGCAAAAACCGTGGCGATGCCTGGCACCAAGATGAACGACGCTCGCGACAAGGCCCTTCGATTATTCGAGCAATCGCAATGGGAAGATGTGGTTGCTTCAACACTCGTTCGCGGTGCGAGAACCGATGGTAAGTATTCTCGTCAAGCAATCCCAATGGCTTTGATTGAATCACTCGATCTATTATTCCAGTACTCAATTTCGCGTGAGTTCAGTTCGCGACTCGGACAAACACAAGCTGCTCAGCAACTACTCGCAAACTTTCATCTTCAATTCGAGGAGGTCAAACGAACCTATCGTATGGTCACGTTTGCTGACATCTCCATCCGATTAGCTGATTGGTTCAATAGCCGATTTGAGAAGGAAACCAAAGGCGAGGTGATCTCGAAGAACTTGGAAAAGAACCTCAAACAAATCGACTATCGACTCGACTCGCCAATCAAGCACCTTCTCTTAGACGAGTTCCAAGATACCGCGCCTGCCCAGTGGGATATCTTGCGTCCCTTTGCCGAGGCGGTGACAATGCCGCGTGGAAATCAAACGACGTCCTTTTTCTGTGTGGGTGATGTGAAGCAAGCGATCTATGGATGGCGAGGCGGAGTGGCCGAGTTGTTCAAGGTTGTGCAAAATCACTTGAAAAGTGTCAAAGGCGATACGCTTGCGGTGAGTTATCGCAGCTCTCCGGTTGTCATCGATTTTGTGAACTATACTTTCGCGCATCTTCTTGATCATCCGAATCTTGGTTCGGGCCAAGCTGCTTCTGAAATTTGGTCGCAGGCGTTCCCGCCGCATGATACGACACGATCTTCCATGCCCGGATTCGTGCAGATCAAAAACATTAACCAAATGCAAACCGATGGACGCAGTGGTGCAGATGAAGAATTTGAGATCGATGCCGATGAAGATATTGTGGACTGCGTGAAAGACATTGCGACGCTACATCGATCGGCACCAGAAGTAGAAATCGGCGTTTTGGTGCGAGCGAATCACGAATTGGGGCCCTTGATTAATCTGCTTCGCGAACAAGGCATCGATGCGAGTCAAGAAGGTGGTAATCCTTTGACCGACTCTGCCGCAGTGGAAGTCTTGCTGAGTCTTATTCAATTGGCGGACCATCCCGGTGATCGACTCGCACAATTCCATCTCGCGAATTCACCTCTTGCGATTCCTCTTTTTGGAAAGCGGCCTGTGGTCGACGTTGCGGATTCAAAGCTTACACTCGATCGAATCGCAGCGGAAAGGGTTGCAAAATCTGTTCGCAAACGGATCGACGACTTTGGATACGGACGAACAATTGCTTACTATGTGGATGAAATGTTACCGGCATTGGCCGAGCGAGATCAATTACGCGCTGATCAATTGATTCAAAGAGCTTATCACTACGACAGCATGGCTACACTCCGAGGACGCGATTTCATTGACTTTGTTCGTAAAGATAAAGTCTCGTTGAATAGGCCAGCTAAAGTGCGTGTCATGACGATCCATCAATCGAAGGGACTCGAATTTGACGCAGTCTTTTTAC
>JANODQ010000182.1:0-5543 GCA_031412775.1 Pirellulaceae bacterium
CGGATGACGAGCCGCGTACCGATCGACGTCTGCCCATAGCCGTGCACTCGATATACCGGCTCGCTACTCGCGACTAGCTCTAGGTTACCGGCGGATATGTCCACTCGATCCCCGTACCCGCCCACAATGCGTATAGCGTTCCCTGAGGCGTTCAACCAGCTTTGCATTGGATATGCGTTCCGATTCGATCACAGGCGTTGGAAGTCATCCAATGCAGACAAGATAGAATACTTACTTTGCGATGACGGTACGCAACTGGTCACGCTTAGCCTTCAGCAACTCAACAACCGATTTTTGTTTGTCAATTTCAGATTCGATAGTTGTGATCTTTTTCTCTATTTCCACGATGGAGTCCTCCCGCTCTTTGATGGTCGCGTTCCTCTTGTCTCTAGCTTCTCGCACTGAAACGTCAATTTTCGCTCGTAATTCATCATCTCCCCTAGCATTGAGTTTCAATGTCAAAAGCTGATCAACTCCATCATCAGTAATCTTTTTCACGCTTTCGATTGAATCTTTGGTTTCCTTAATCGCGGTAAGCTGCAAATTTCGCTTCTCGAATAGACGGTCGAGTTCTGAGGACTCGGTTTCAAGCAAACTGACAGTTTCTTTGTAGAGCGTGTCTTGGCTAGGACCACATCCGCATATCAGCGGAACAACGAGCATAAAGGCTAGCGGAAGAGTTCGTGACATCAATAATTCTCTTGGTAGTAGGACCGATTAACGAAATTTTAGTCATTTTAACTACCGTACAATCGCGTAGCTAGCAGGCTGCATATGACATTCGCGAATTCGATGTTTAACCACGATCGACAATGCTCTCGACCGCCGCCAAGATCGCTTTCCGCTTTGCTCCATTCGCTCGCTCGAATAGCTCGACCAGCCGACTCAACTGAGAATCGGTTTCCCCAATGTTTTTCGAGTCCGTCGATTTTGACTGCTGTCGTTTGCGCTGTCGGTTGTTCGCATTCCCTGGTTTTTCGTTAGCCTCTTGCGGATTGCAAATCCGCCACCGTCGGTTCAAATCCGACCGGAGCCTCTCAGTAAAAACCCCGTGTGAAGCAATGCTACACACGGGGTTTTGCGTTTTTGCGGTCCGGGGTTTGCAAAGCAATTTTGAAGTCCCCCCAGGAGATTGTGGTTTATTGACTGATTCAAATTCGCAAGAAAAGGTCCGACATCACCTTTATGGGTGCCAGGACAGTTTTTTTGCTTTGCCGATCAACCTTCGCGGGTAGGGCCTCCTCAGTTAATGTCCGCCTTTGTGTTTGTCTTTGGGGGCTTCTTCACCGTGCCCGGATGCTGCTGCGGGGACGTTTGCGCCTTCCATGGCTTTTGCGAGTTCGGCTTCCGTGGGCGGCTTTGCTGATTGTGACGAGATCATTCGCTTCATCATTTCTGCGGGTGCTTCGTAGGTCTCATCCAAGAGGTAAATTTCAACACGAGCATTGGCGCTAGGGTCTACGGATTGACCGACAAAGCGAGGCTCGGATCCGCCAGCTTGACTGAGCCGCATTCGCTCCGGTTCAACACCTTGTTTTGATAAAAACTCGAAGACAACAAGCGATCTACGATAAGAGATCATCAGCGAGTCCAACAGCGCATTTTCGCCTCGAGAAGTGTCATTCACTGCGTGACCGCGAACTTCAATTCGATGAGGCTTTCCAACCAACTCGGGAAGTAGCTCTTTTAATCGCGATTCCCCTTCTTGTGAAAGGTTCACGGAATTGGGATCGAACTGAATCATCGTACCGACGTTAGACCGTTTACCTTCGTCGGTCATCTTCGTCGCGCCATAAATAGGCTGCTTTCCGCGAGTACGAGTACGCTTGCCACCCGAGGAGTCGTTCTTGCTCGGGAGAATGGACTGATTCGGGTTGCCGGTTATCATTTTTCCAGACGGATTACGGAAGTACTCCGAGACCGCTTCCTTCAACTCTGGCTTTTGTGAAGTAAGCCACATCACCATGAAGAAAGCCATCATCGCTGTAACAAAGTCCGCATAAGCAACTTTCCATGCACCACCTCCACCAGCCATGTTCGTATATCCTTAAGCGTTACTCACTACGTTATCTTTCAAGCCGAGCATATAGCTCATCGTCTCGTAAATTCGGCCGATTCAGCTTTGACACTACGCGCCGGTGTCGATGGCTTTCATCAGTTTTTCCATTGTCTCCGCCTCTGGCCGAACGTCCCTGCATAAACCTCGACGGCCTGTTTCAATAGCCATCTTGGGTTGCATTCCGCCGAAGAAACCTTGCATGACAGTTGACAGCGTTCGGAAGTAAGCACTTTCGGAATGCCCCAAGACTTCCATCTTTCCTGCAAGCGGTGCAAAAAATCCGTATGAAAGCAAAATTCCTAACATCGTTCCAACAAGTGCTGCACCTACGTGGTGGCCAATCTCTTCCACCGGGCCATCAATGTGTGCCATCGTGACCACAATCCCAAGAACCGCCGCAACGATTCCGAAGCCAGGTAAACCGTCAGCCGTTTTCGTGAGTGCAACAACCGGCGCATGATGCTGATCTTCCATCGCCTTGAGCTCTATCTCCAAAAGCGGTCCAATCTCCTCGCCTTTGACGGAACCATCGATGATAGGACCAAAAGCACCTTTGATAAAATCAGTTGCGTGATGATCTGCAGCTAGCTTTGGATACTTGGAAAATATCGCACTACTATGCGGGTCGGCGATATGCGATTCCAAAGCGAGCATCCCATCTTTCCGAGCGACCCGAAAAAGCTCGTAAAGCGCAGAAAGTGATTCCTCATATGCGGCCCGCTCATAGGGGGACCCCTTCATCGTCTGCATGATTCCTTTCATCAAGTCGATTAGCACAGGAACAGGAGCCATGACAATCAAAGCACCAAACGACGCACCACCAATGACGAGCACTTCGTAAGGTTGCCATAACGCCATGATGTGACCGCCGGATAATACGAATCCGGCGAGTACGCATCCTGTTACGACGACAAATCCGATAATCACAAACATGAGGCAGTCATCCTACGAAACCAACAAGGTTTTCTTAACCAACTGTGACAAGCAAGTGGGACCATGCCACACAAACTCGCCCATGGCATATACCACCCGGATTGGACTCCTCAAAATCGGACAAACCGATTTTCACCTAAAAGACGTCGTTACGTAGGACCTGATCGGAATAGTAAGATTAATCAGGAACTTTTGCCATGTAGCTAACCATTAACGGTAGGCTGAAAAACACCAGTTGTAGTTTGGGACCATTGTCCCAAACTCGCAACAGGAAGGGACAATCGGACGGAAGGATGGTCCCGTCTTACGGTATTACTGATCTCGCCGCTCGCCTAAAGGCGTTCCGATTCTTGCAACTGAAAATGGGATAATCCAGGTTTGACAGTAAAGAATCTTAACCAGCGTTGCATTGTTGTCGGCTCGACAAACGCTGCGTTTGCAATGATCATCATCCATCCAAATGTTATCATTCCGAGAAAAATACCAATTCCAGCGTGAACACCAACGGCAGTAGCCAGCACCCAAGGACGAGTCATCTTTGGCCAAACCAAGCAAACATAAAATGCTTCCCAAAAAAGGGTAACGTGAGCCGCAAGAGCCATCAGCATGGGAAAGTTTCCGATCCACGTCAAATCCAGCGATTGATATTCGTAAGAAACAGCAGACAACCAAATTGCAGACCCATCCCACCAAGTCTCGCCTCGCATCTTCCCAAGCCCACCAAAGAGATAGATAACACACAAATGAATCTGCATTAGCCGAGCCGCGATCGTGTTGTAGGTCGACCAGTTTAGCACGTGAATATTGGCGTTAGGTCCATGCGAAGCTTGTGCCTTCCGTGAATGAAGATACTGATCCACGCTGATTTCATCGCCAGAGTTCGCAACCATTAAGTACATCGTGACCATCATGACAATCTGATCCAAGCCAAACAGCAATCCCGTCATCCGATGACACACCATCAACGTCATAAACCAAATTATTGGAATCACAAATCGCGTGAACAAACCGATGGACATAAGTATGGACAGAGCGATCGCCACTAATTGATGCACCCATAAAAATGGAATCGAATCAATGAACCATAGGTAGCTCCATGCATAGTCTCCACGATGAAGGCTTTGAGCAAACTCGCCGGTCGTAAAGGCATTCGGTCCAAGAAAGTCATCTAGACGCAAACACCAAACGACATGGATGTAAGCAAGCATGGCTCCGGTTGCGATACGGATCATGGCCAACGTCGTAGCAGCGCTCGGTTCAAACCAAAAGCGATTCCAGCACTTTGAGAAGTCCTTGCCGATCATCGATCTCCTCGATTCTCACTTGGAAAAGTCTCACTTGGAAAAGTCTCACTTGAAACAGTCTCACTTGAAACAGTCTCACTTGGAACAATACGGAGCCGCTGAATCTGCTCTTTGTTCTCGCCAAGCATTTTGGCATCACCGTCAACTTGCTTTTGCGGGACAATTTGCTCGACTTTGGCGGGCGTGTCGAAGTTTGGTAGCTGTTGGTTAGGTGTTGCTTCGGTTGCTGCTTGCTTTACTGGGCCTTCGAGCAATTCATTATAGAGCCGCGGATCCGTTAGCTTCCATCGATCGACGAAAATTGTTCTTGGATTAGGGAGCTCATGCTGTATGCGCTTCAGTGCAACGCTGTGTTTCGGATGTTTGCTAATCAAGTTCTGCTTTAGACAGTCTTGAAGTGATTCGTAGATTCGCCGGTCCTCACGCCACTGGTCAATAATTCTTTGGTCAATTCTTTGGTCAATTCTTTGGTCAATTTCAGCGACATTTTCTAGCTCGGTCGGCGCGAAGAGCGTGTTATAGAACTCTGAGAGCATAAAGTGACGATGGTATAAAAGTCGCGGCCATTGATCGTTGCGGTCGGGATAAAGCTTCCGCTTGCTTTTGTCTACCTCCGCATTGCTTACGCTTGCAAGTTCACGATTGGGGGTGACTTGGTACTCAATCAAATGAGCCGGCCCTGGATTAGGTGCGAAAAAAAAATAGCCGTGGCTTAAGTACATCACGTCCACGTAAGGCCCGAGTGTGCGTCGCAAAAACGCCGTATCGGCTGCAGCAAAATTTTCGGGAGAACGCGAAAAAAATCGTAGCGGCTCAGCGACCACCGCCAACAGGTGAAAGCTGATTAAAAGACTCGCAATTAAACGCGCACGGCCCGACCAAATAACGCCTTCGTGCGTTTCGTATGAGTCGTCTCTAAAGCCGGGCTGGCTTTTGGGGAACTGACGACCGGAGTTGTTTTTGGTTCGTTTGATATTCACTGCGGTTCGTTCGAGTTGAAAAAATACCTGTATAAATTTGTGTTATTCGGCTGTCACTTGTTTTGGCAAAACCGGGTAACTGCGATTCCGCAAGTCGCTTCTCCAGCCGCAACTGGGGATGGTTCCATCATTGCAGAGGAACTTTATCGCGATTATTTGACTTGGTCACATTTTATCAAAATCTCGATGCCCTAAGACAGGGTTGATGAAAAGGGCATTTTTCCTCAGCCGTAGACGCGAGCCTCGGGTGCTATCTGGTAAATTTTG
>JANODQ010000183.1:0-1653 GCA_031412775.1 Pirellulaceae bacterium
TTCTAGGTTTTGATTCTTTATGCAGTATTCGATGAACCGTCTTTCTATTTTTGTAGACGGCAACAATATGTTCTATGCTCAGCAAAAAAATGGGTGGTTTTTTGATCCAAAGCGCGTTTTAGAACACTTTACCCGTGAAGCGGATACCGTTTTAGTCAATGCGTTTTGGTATACGGGGCTGAAGGATTTGCAAGACCAACGCGGGTTTCGCGATGCCCTAATTAGCCTGGGATACACCGTCAGAACTAAGATTTTGAAAGAGTACTATGACGATAATTCGGGGCGCTATTCGCAAAAAGCAAACCTGGATATTGAAATTGTGGTGGATATGTTTAACACCGTCGATCAATACGATCGCGTGATTTTATTTAGCGGTGATGGCGATTTTGAGCGGGCGATCGAATTACTTCGTGGCAAAAGTACCCACATTATCGTAGTTTCTACTGAGGGAATGATTGCTCGTGAACTTCGCAACGCCACCGATCATTACATTGATTTAAACGATATTCGCAAAGAAATCGAAAAAACTGATTACTAAAAATCTGCTAAACATACTGAGAGAAACTTCTGATTCCATGACAAAATTCCTGAATTATTTCCAAGCTGCTTAAAACAAGCGGTAGGCTAGTATCAGAACGATTGTTTTACATATAGGGCATTTGTCGTAAATTATGAACACTCAGCCTCAGCCTGATCGGATTATCATCTTTGACACCACGCTTCGGGATGGCGAACAGTCTCCCGGCGCAACGCTCAACGTGGACGAAAAGCTGGCGATCGCACGGCAACTGGCGCGACTGGGTGTGGATGTGATTGAAGCCGGGTTTCCTTACTCCAGCCCTGGCGATTTTGAAGCGGTTCAAAAAATTGCTCAAACGGTCGGCACGGCTGATGGTCCGATTATTTGCGGGTTGGCACGCGCCAATCGACCCGACATCAAAGCCGCCGCAGAAGCGGTGAAACCTGCGGTTCATCACCGGATTCATACTTTCATTGCCACTTCTGATATTCATCTGGAATATAAGTTGCGGAAAACCCGCGCTGAAGTGAAGGCGATCGCGGCAGACATGGTTGCCTACGCAAAATCTTTTGTCAGCGATGTCGAGTTTTCCCCCGAAGATGCAGTTCGCAGCGATGCCGATTTTCTCTATGAAGTGTTGGAGCAAGTGATTGCCGCTGGTGCCACCACCATCAATATTCCCGACACGGTGGGCTACACCACTCCCACAGAATTTGGTGCACTGATTCGCGGCATCAAAGAAAACGTCCCCAACATTGACCAGGCAATTATTTCCGTCCACGGTCACAACGATTTGGGCTTGGCAGTTGCCAACTTTTTGGAGGCAGTGAAAAACGGCGCACGCCAATTGGAATGCACCATCAACGGCATTGGCGAACGGGCGGGAAATGCCGCCTTGGAAGAATTGGTGATGGCGCTGCATGTGCGGCGGCAGTACTTCAACCCGTTCTTGGGTCGCCCCGCCGCCTCAGAAGAACCCCTGACGAACATTGACACGCGCCAACTCTACAAAACCTCCCGGTTGGTGTCTACGCTGACGGGAATGCTGGTGCAGCCGAATAAGGCGATCGTCGGTGCCAATGCGTTTGCCCATGAATCGGGCATCCACCAGGATGGCGTGTTGAAAAACAAGC
>JANODQ010000184.1:0-2811 GCA_031412775.1 Pirellulaceae bacterium
CGTACCTTCTGCCGGAAGGTACGTCGGGGGCGGGGACAGACCTTGGTTGCGCAGAGTTTTGATGCAGGTTGGGGTCGGTAGGCGCCGCTGACGAACCGCTCGGCAAGCGGTACGTACTTATCGGCGTAGTTTGAGGGCGTCGATTTTGGAGGCCATCTCGGCGTGGTGTTGTCCGGGTTGGACTCCGTAGACTCGCTGCTGATAGAGTGCGATGGCGCGGGTGGCGTGGCCGCGTGGACCGATGGGCCACTTGTGAGTGCGATCGTCCCAAATGTTGTTTAGCAAGAAGTCAACACTCTTCAAAACACGCGGATCGTCAAGCTTATCTTTGGGTAGCGTGAACATGAGCCACTCAAGAATATGCCCAGTCGTTTGAACAAGTCGCTCTTTGTTTTGTTCGTGGCCTCGTGATTCGAACCAATTGCTGCTGAAGCTGCCATCTGGATTCTGAAGCGTCCATGTGTAGTCGATGTAATCCGCAATAAACTTGTCAGCTCGAGCATAGTGACCGTCAATTGGACGTCCCTCGGCCTTGCGTTGCCGAAGTGCGAAAGTCAGTGCCATCAAACGATGAGTACCTCCACACGCGGCTCCGACCACAGGTTGCGCGAGCTCCTCGGCGACAAGCTTTTCAATATTCCACTTGCGACGATCCATCGCAGTCCACGCCTGATTGGTATCCACGTAGTACGATAACGCCATCAGTTTAAAAGTGAGCTCGGTTTTCTCTTTGCAAGTCGCCATTTCATATCGCACCAAGTCGAGTACTGAGTAGCGTTTATTAGCGACAACAATCGGGTAGTCAGCACCGACCTGGGATTGAGCGAGCATGGCAAGGAATTGCCCTTCGTGTCCTTGGACGCCACCACCAACGTTTGGACGGAAACTGCGCCCCGACGGGGTGAACACTTTTTGAGTCCGACAGGTGCCGTTGTAACACATCCATTGAATCGAGTTGACGCGTTTGTTTCCTACAATTATTTCGCCTTCGACACCGAATGGAAGCATCGCATGCATGACTGCCCATGGGCTTCGTTCGACGACGGTTTCGGGATTGGCGATGTAATATGAAAGGCAACTTTCAACACGTTGCTTGCGACGCACCTCGGCAGGACTGAATGCGGTCTCGATTTTGGCAGAAGTTGATTTCTGTGGAATTGCTGCTTTGTCTTTGGGCTTGTTGCTGGACAAGTCGCTGGGTGATTCTACGAAGCTTTTCTTGGAAGCTTGAGGCCGTTTGGCTACAGCGGCGTTTTCGTCTTCGTCTCGTGCTTGCTTGGAATCGATCTCACGGGGCGCGTCTTGAAGATTTGGTGCTTCTTGGTCTTGCTCGGTTAAAACTTTGACCGTGACCAGTTTTCGTTTTGGCTTCGACGTCGAGTTGTTGGTTTCGTTGTTGGTGTCGCTCTTGGTTTCATTGTTGATGTCGTTGTTCGGGGTGCTCGGGACAATCAACAACTCAGCAAGTTCGTCGGCGATCGACGCTGGTTCATCTGCTGGTTCATCAGAGACTTCTAGCATCGATTCTGCAACCGATTCCGAGCCGGATTCTTTTGCCGAATCCTTCATGAGCGCCGCGTTTTCCAATTGCTCGTCGAGCATCGCAGGTTCATTCGAAGCTGAGTTGGTTGGCGCGTTGGTAGCGGGTTGCTTTCCGTTGACTTTGTCTTCCATGACCAATGTTGGTGGATCACTCGGAAGTTGTGTGGAAGAACCTGGACTACCGATGACGAGCGGTTCTTCGGCTTGGTCGGTGACCGATTTTGGGTCGCTCGACTGGGCATTACTGGACTGAGATGTATTGACATCCGCAGTCGATTTTTGTGCTGTCGGATTTTGACCAATAGGCTTGGGATCAATTGGCTTGAGATCGATCGGTAATTCGAGAGGCTGCTCTGTAGATTTCGCAACTGGGAGTGGTTGCTTGTCCGCGGTTGATGAAGTCGTGGTCTCTAGAGGTGGTGTCTTAGCTGATGGTGTGTTCGCTGCGTTTTGCTTCGATGGTGTTGAGGCCCTAAGCGGGTTGATGACGAGCGGTTGAATGCTCGGATCGGTCGCGATGCCCTCAGCGGGTTCGTCGCTAGAGCTTGTCAGCTTGACCGTTATCGGCTGGCGCGCAGATTCGCAAGTCTGAGCACCTTCATGCGACTCGGTATTATCGCTGAGACTGGGAAGCTCTCCTAAGAGCAAGAGAAGCTCGGTTAAATCCAGCAGCGGTGGGTCGTCGGCATTTGAAACGAATGCATTCGAAATAACTGAATCCGGTTGCGATTCGGTTGTCGCTTTTGTAGTTGATTGATTCTCAACTGGCTTTTTTTCAACAGCAGTGTCAGCAACGCCTGTTTCGCCACGGGTGCCCGATGTTACCTTCTCGTCGCCATAGCAGCAGTAGGAAGCGGCACCGAGAGCGAACCCAGCGAAGGACCACAGAAAGAGGATTCCGAAACGTGCCGGGTTGTTCAAAACGGGCATAGGAAGCTTTGAATTCTACGAGGAATTTCCGGGCGGGGTGCATCGATTCGATCTTCCACATTCTGCCCAATGAAAGCCGAAACCAGATTGTTAAATTGAAACGTCTGTATGGGTCGCACCAAGTTTATCGACTTGGCAGAAGGTAATCTGAAGGCTGATTTATCGGATGAACGGGATGCTTTCCATCATGCGTTCAGGCAAGCTGGCCTGACGCACTTGTTCATCCGATTCGGGGCCACCACCGGCGTCCAAGAACTGCTTCCAAGACTCGACATTTCCCTCGAAATCACGGCCAGTCATCTCACGAAGAGCGACGGTCGCTTGGTATTGCATGGCTGG
>JANODQ010000185.1:0-6854 GCA_031412775.1 Pirellulaceae bacterium
GGCCATCCAAGCGTATCTAGCGGCGATCAGTTATCTGGATGGACAAGTTGGCCGCGTCATTGATGCATTAGAGAAATCATCACATGCGAATAATACGATCATCTGCTTATGGGGCGATCATGGTTGGCATCTAGGCGAAAAACAACACTGGCGCAAGTTTGCGTTATGGGAAGAGGCAACACGCGCTCCACTGATTTGGGTCGCACCTGGAGTCACAAAACCCAACGGTGTTTGCGAACGCCCCGTCGACTTTATGACTATCTATCCAACGCTTTGCGAACTAGCGGGAATTCCTATCCCAAAACACGTTCAAGGAAAATCGATACGCGATTTGCTTGAAAACCCGAAGTCCAACCGGGCAAGCTTTGCCCTCACAACCTTCGGCCAGAACAACCACGCAGTTCGAAGCGATCGCTGGCGCTACATTCGCTATGCCGATGGTGGCGAGGAACTCTATGACCATAGCACTGACATCTACGAATGGAATAACCTTGCCACGAAACCCGAATACGAGTCGCTCAAGAAAGAACTGGGAAGCTACCTCCCAACGGTGAATGTGAACGCGGTTGGCAATAAGCAGAAAAGCGATGCGACTAAGCAGCCCAAGGCCAAAAAGAAGAAAAATCTTCAGCCCGCACAAACCCAAAACAAGCAAACTGATACTTCGAAACTTGTGGGTGCACCCGTTGCTCCGAAGCAGCCCAACATCGTTTGGATGATTGTCGAAGACATGTCCCCCAATTTTTCGTGCTACGGCGAGAAAATAATTGAAACGCCAAACGTCGACCGACTCGCCTCTGAAGGAACTCGGTTTTCAAAAGCCTTTGTGACGGCTCCCATTTGCAGTATCTGCCGTTCAGCACTGATCACGGGCAGATATCAAACCAGCATTGGGGCTCAGAACCATCGATCCAGCGTCCCAGGCCATGAGATCCGATTGCCTGACGATGTGCGATTGGTTCCGGCAATGTTTCGCGATGCTGGCTACCACACGAACAACCTTACCGTTGAAGCGTTCACAAAAAGCGATGCCGAAGTGAAACAATCTCCATCCGTGAAAGTTGCGAAGACCGACTACAACTTCGTCTGGGAAGAATCATCAACCTACGACACGACTCACTGGGCAGCTCGACAATCTGGTAAGCCTTTCTTTGTTCAAGTACAACTTCACGGTGGCAAATATCGCGGCCAAGGCGACGACAAAAAGTGGCCTGCAAGAGTCCAAAAAGATCTCGGTTCGACAACTTCATCGACCAGCGTAACCTTGCCACCTTACCTGCCGAACGATCCGGTGATTCTAGAAGATTGGGCTCAGTACCTGGACACCGTTCGCTACACCGATTGGGAAGTAGGCCGCATTGTGCAGCGGCTAAAAGACGCTGGCGAATTCGACAATACCGTTGTATTTTTCATGACCGATCACGGCATCAGTCATGTTCGTAACAAACAATTTTTATATGACGGAGGAACCCACGTTCCACTTATCATTCGCGGACCCAATATCGCTCCGGGAGTAGTTCGAGAAGATGTTGTAGAACACATTGACTTGGGGGCATCATCAATGCAACTTGCAGGAATACCCGTACCAGCATTCATGTACTCGCAAGATATTTTGGCGAAGGACTATAAGCCTCGTGAATTTGTTTTTGCGGCTAGAGATCGCGCTGATGAGACCGTCGACTTGATTCGCAGTGTTCGTGATACTCGTTGGAAGTACATCTTCAACGGATTCCCCAATCGGCCTTATCTGCAACCCAACCGATACAAAGACAATAAGCCAATCGTTCAAACAATGCGTAGATTGCATACCGAGGGCAAACTGAATGCGGAGCAGTCCTTGATCATGGCCGAAACCCGACCGTCCGAGGAGCTCTATGACACTCAGAATGATCCTTATGAATTGCGTAACCTTGCTGCGAACCCGCAAGAGGCCAAACGAGTTGCTAGCATGCGAATAGCATTGATCGATTGGCAAAAGCGTACCGGCGATATTGCGAAGCCTGAAAGCGAAGAAATCTACAAAACGGAAGTCAACGCGGTCCACGCAGAAGGTGGTAAGAATAAGGACATGGGCGTCGACCAATCCAACGTTGATTTAATGATTCGTTGGATGCAAGAAAGACCACTTAATACTTTGCGATAAACAAAAAACGCACTCGTGGCAAAGCGACTTTTTATCCGCGTTCATTCGCGCCATTCGCGGGAAAAATCCGAACGTTTGCCCGCGGATGGCGCAAATGGACGCGAATGATTTAATCAACGATTGTTTCTGCTACTTCTTTTTTACATCCAAGTTCGCATCCAGCTCTTCTGCCGAGATCTTGGATTCGACTCCGTTGCTCGGTACTTCGACGTGTGCTAACCATAACATTGCGTTGAGCACAACCTTTCGAAACGGTTCGTTACCCCAATTGTCGTGAAAGTGACCGCCGGTAAATCCGAATCCGCGACCTCCGTCAGGACGCTCAACGGACCACATCATCGCTTCTGCACGTCCATTCATTGACTGGATATGGGGATATGGTCCTTTGGGATAAACGTAAGGGCCGTCTCGAACGTCATCTGATGGGGATGCGACTAAGATCGGAACAAATTTCACATCGGAAGCGTTGGCCGCAACGTTACCAGGAATATCATTGACGAAACGCATGTTGAAGTACCATTCATCCTTGATTTGAAATGGCTTTACACCGCGAGTGATTGGGTGTTCTGGAAACTTGCTGAAGGCTGGCTCCCACATTGGATTGCAGGAAAATTGATTCTCATAATGCCCGCCGATCCACTTCTTAAATTCTTGACCAGCTTGATCTTTCAACACTTCAACACCGTAGTGCATGCATCCGATACCAACCCCCGAATCGACCCATTCCTGTATCTTTTTTAAACGACGTCCGTCTTCTTGAACAACTTCGTGCTTGCCACCACCATCCATGTAGAAAATAACGCCGCTGGCGTTCTTGAAAATCGACTCGTCTGCAGGCCATCCGTTGAGTGCGAATTGAACATCGACGCCGGGATAATCTTTCAAGCAAGCGGCGAGCAGTTTCACACCGGCATTGAACTCGTGCATTCGCGGTGGATGCGAAGGCTTGCCTGCGATGATCACAATCTTCTTGAAAGCCCCATCTTCGGCAACTGACACCAAAGAGAGCGGAAGCAACACCAGCAGAGACAGAAAACGAGAAGCAAATCGCATTGCGTAGGGCATCTTATAAATGAGGTAGGTGGGTGAGGAATACGCCTATCATAACCATTTTGTGGATGATAGTAGCATGCAAGCGGGCGTCTCAATGCGATAGGAATTCGTTCCACATATTCTCTAGAACAACTCGGCCATCTCGCGTGCGTGATAGGAACTACGGACAAATGGGCCGGAAGCAACTTGCTTGAACCCCATTGCCTTGGCATCGCGACCTAGATCAGCAAACTCGTCGGGGGGAATGTAGCGAACGACAGGTAGGTACTTGAGTCCTGGTTGAAGGTACTGACCAAGAGTTAGGAAGTCACACCCGTATTCGAGAAGATCGGCGAAACAAGCTAGGACCTCATCGCGAGTCTCTCCTAGGCCAAGCATCAATCCGCTTTTGGTTTTGATCTTGGGGTTCAATTGCTTGACCCGTTGGAGCAGTTCCAAAGTCCATCGATAGTCGCTTTTGGGTCCACGCACTTGTCGGTACAAACGCGGCACAGTTTCCATGTTGTGATTGAAAACTTCAGGAGCCGCTTCGACAATACGATCGAGTGCATATCGCTGTCGAACAAAATCCGGAGTAAGCACTTCCACCGACGCGCCCGTTCGATTCCTTACGGCGAGAATGCACTGGTAAAAATGCTCCGCACCCCCATCTGGCAAATCATCGCGAGTCACGGAAGTAATGACGACATGCTTTAGCTGCAGTCGAGCCGCTGCTTCAGCCACACGCTCGGGTTCGTCGAGTTCGATCGCTTCCGGTTTGCCGCGAGAAACAGCACAGAACCCACAAGGCCTTGTACAAACATTCCCAAGAATCATGAAGGTTGCTGTTTGTTGCGAGTAGCACTCCATCCGATTGGGGCATTTCGCGTTCTCGCAAACCGTTTCCAAACGAAGCTCTTGAATGAGCTTGGTCGTCATGTGATTGGCGTTTCCTTTGGGGACTTCTCGTCGAAGCCATGACGGCAACCGCTGCGATGGAGCGAAGGAAGCGGGTGAAGATCCGCATGCGGTCGCGACCTCTGAATCAGATGACTGGGGGCTGGACACGTTTGCTACGGGTAGTTCAAGTTTCATAGTGTTTTATTGTAGCAACCACTTCAAGAATCCCTAGCCGAATCATCAGTTGTCAAACGAAAGAAGAGCCCGTGTAAAGGCTTCTGGATCAAAGGGAGCCATATCCGGGAGCTTTTCACCCAGCCCAACCAGCTTGACTGGCAAGGAAAACTCGGTCATGATCGGCACCACGACGCCCCCTTTAGCGCTACCGTCGAGTTTAGCAAGGATGATTCCGGTGCAGCCTGCGACTTCGGAAAATCCACGCGCTTGGCTGATCGCATTCTGGCCAGCCGTCGCATCCAGGACCAGCAATACTTCATGAGGAGCACCTTCGATCTGCTTGGCGGCAATCTTTCGAATCTTTTCTAGCTGTTGCATCAGATTGACTTGCGTCTGCAATCGACCAGCCGTATCGATAATACATACATCAAAGTTCTCTTCGCGAGCTCTTTGAACGGCTTTGAATGCAACCGATCCAGGGTCACTACCCATTTCGCCAGAAACAATCTCACAACCAATCCGTTGCGACCAGATTTTCAACTGCTCGACAGCCGCCGCACGAAAAGTATCACCAGCGCCGAGGATGACTTTTCGCCCCTCTTTACGAAGTCGATAAGCAAGCTTGGCAATCGATGTCGTCTTTCCGGCACCATTGACTCCAACAACCAAAATGACCGTTGGACCCGATGTTGCAAACTGAAGTTCAACGGACCGATTTTGGATCGATGCAAGAATCTCACTGCGAGCACTTTCAAGCACTTCTTCCTTGGTAACTTTACGCCCCCGAAATTCACGACCAATGCGATCACGGATGCGTGTCGCAGTCGGCTGTCCCATATCGGTACGGACAAGAATTACAAACAACTCACGCAAAAAATCATCATCAACCAGCCGACCTTCGGACTTCCATAGATCGCGAATATCGGTCTGAAGTACTTGATTCGTTTTATGAAGTGCGGATCGTAACTTCTTAAACCAGCTACCACCAGCATCAGAATCCGTATCTGCTTCCTTTACTGCTTCGGCTTTCGGTGCATCGATGTGTTTCTCTGACGTAGAGCCTGATGGGTCCACAGGGGGATCATTCTTTGCAACGGTCTTATCTTCTCCTGACGAGACCGATTCCTCCTTTTTTTTTCGCCAAAAAACCATAATGCAACCCCCGATTTGCTAATCGTCACAGCGAGCCCAGAACGTGGCCTCGCCCATGCAATTTAGCTAACTGCAGGAATGGTTTCTCCGCGAATCAGGTCTTCAAACGATTCGCGATGGCGAATCGAATGAAGCTTACCGTTTTCGATAAGGACTTCTTCAGCGCGATAACGACCGTTGTAGTTGCTGGCCATAACAAAACCGTACGCACCAGCGACTTCCATTACCAAGTAATCACCCACGGATGCTGCCGGTAGTCGCCGCTTAGATACAAAGCCACCCTCTTCTTGGGTGAAGATATCGCCGGACTCGCACAGCGGTCCACCCACTACGACATCCAATTCGGGTGCATGTCGCTTTGGCGTTTTATGAGCAATCGCGATTGGATGATACGATCCATAGAGAATAGGGCGAGCAAGATCATTGAAGCCGGTGTCCAAGAGATAAAACGTGTTTTCTCCCATCGTCTTGATCGCGCGAATCTCGGTGATCAAGTAACCACTCTCGGCTACCAAAAATCTTCCCGGCTCAATTTCCAAAGAGAGCTTATGACCAAAATGGGCTTCTAATCGCTTGCGACTTGCATCCCAAAGTTGAAAGTACTGATCAAGATCGACATACTCTTGACCGTCGCGATAAGGGACCGGCAGGCCTCCACCAGCGCTAATCATCTTCAACGTTCGGCCAACGTTCATCGCCACTTTTTCAAGGGCACCACAAACTTGGCTCAAATGTTCTAAATCAGTTCCACTCCCGATATGCATGTGAATACCGGTGACCGCAATGTTGTAGAGATCGGCGCGTCGAAGACAATCATCCACTTGATCAATCCAAATCCCGTGCTTGGATTGTGGGCCGCCTGTGTTGGTTTTTTGTGAATGCCCATGACCAAAGCCTGGATTGATTCTCAAAGTGATGTTCGCACCCGGACAAACTTCGCCCAGTTGGTCGATCATGTCAGGCGAACCGCAATTCACATGGAGGCCTTTTTCGCGAATCATGTCGAGTGCGGCTCGATCAAACACATCCGCCGTGTAAACAATTGGATGCGGCTCGCCATGAGTCGAAAAACCCGCAGCCATAGCTCGCTTTACTTCTCCGACACTCACTGCATCGACCACCACACCCAGTCTTCGAAGTCGATCCAGGATGGCAATATTGGAGTTTGCTTTTTGAGCGTATCGAATCACGTCAAACGAAGACAAATCGGCGACTCGTTTTTCGATCGTCGCCATGTCATAGACGTAAGTTGGTGTTCCAAATTTCCTCGCGATTTCTGCTACCGAAAAATCAGCGATGGACTGTCGTAAATTACTGAATGCAGGTGCTACGGTCGACATTTTTTACAGGGAACTTTAAACGAGGGGGTTGTATTGTTGAAGTTATTTAATGCACGAAGTGGCATAGGCTTCTAGCCCGTGAATAAGGCTTTCACAGGCTAGAAGCCTAT
>JANODQ010000186.1:0-6607 GCA_031412775.1 Pirellulaceae bacterium
ATCAACCGCAACACTCCCCACTTGATGGATCGACCCGGTCAGTCGATGTCGGAGGATACGATCGATGCGACCGTTCTTGCGGACGTCGATCGCATGAACAAAGTCGGCTAAGGCAATCATCGCAACGTCTGCCAACGGGCCTTGTACTGGATTGCGTTCTAGGTTGATTGTTTGAATTGCTATCGATTCGGGCGCATCAACGATGATCGGTGAGATACGAAGAACGGCAGGTGACTCTTGAGGCTCATTGGCAATTCGGGGAACATGCCGGATCTTCGATTGCCAGTCCGAAAAAGATTCATGAGGACGTGGTAGCAGCAATTCAAGGATCGATAGCTCGAATCGTTTCGCTGCGTGAAGAAGATAATCCCCAAAGGGCGTCTCGCGGCACAGTAGCAACGTCAATTCCTCGGCACGGCAACGACGCATCGCTGATTCAATCGCCTCGCGCCAAGCAGAGCTGGTTTCGCGGTTTGATTGGCGATGCGAGGCAACGATTGCGAACCAACGTTTCTGATCAACGTGGGTCGGGGCTTTGTCGAGGATAAGTTTTCGTGAGCCAATCCATTGAGAAACATGCGTTAAATGCGGAGCGAATTGTACTCGCTGTTGGAAGCTTGCATCTGTAGATGACGTCATGAAAAAGCCCCTAGCAAACGGGTCGCCCCAAGCGAATCGAGATCTGGACGTACCGGAAGTTGTTTTTAGATCCTATCTGCAGCAGTTTAACGAATGAGGATGGAATCATATGGGATGCTCGAATGTTGTAACTCCATTTTTCTATTACATGATCATCATAGCCAAGATGGAGATGCATTAGATACCGACGTAGCGACTTGGTTCGACGCTTCCGCATAGGTTCAATCGATGCTTTCGCGGGCTTGTGATGGACTTGAACGCGATATCGCACAAGATCGGAGTATATGGCCAGCTTTTTTCTCTCCTAGCATGGCAGGCAGTGGCGGGTGTGATTACATTACAACCATTCAAGGGCGGATGGCGCCTTTGCAGATGAACCTGATTCATCCCACCTCTCGACCCTTCACGCCACAACCTTCAAGTCTTATGAGCAATTCGAACTCAGGAGCCATAGCTGCTCCAAACGCGTACCGTCTTCTTTGGGCAGGCTTCATGGCCATCCTCGCCGCCGGCGTCGGGTTTTCTGTAAGAGCTGGGATTCTCGGACAGTGGGCCGAACAGTACGGCTTCACGATGACGGAACTTGGGCTGATCACTGGTGGAGGACTTGTCGGGTTTGGTGTCATTATTTTACTAAGCTCGTTTATTGCAGATACGGTTGGTTATGGAAGGCTAATGTGGATTGCATTTGCAACACATTTAGTGTCTGCGATACTCACTTTGGGTGCAGGCTGGGCGTTTGAATCCGGTGGCAAGTCTGCTGCTTTCAATTGCTTGTACTGGGGAATGTTTTTGTTCGCGGTCGGAAACGGAGTTTGCGAAGCGGTGGTCAACCCGCTGGTAGCAAGCCTTTTCCCAACAAAGAAGGCTCATTACTTAAACATCCTTCACGCTGGATGGCCGGGCGGATTGATCATCGGTGGGCTTCTCTCTTACTTTATGGTTGGTGATGCCGATGCTGGTGTGAAAGCAGTTGCGTGGCAAATCCAAATGTCAATGTTTTTGATCCCTGTGGTGCTTTATGGCCTAATGATTGTTGGGCAAAAATTTCCGATCTCGGAAGCGACCGCTGCTGGCGTAAGCTTAGGAAAGATGTTTTCGTATTTGTTTCACCCGCTGATGATTGTGATGTTGCTTATTCAAGCGATGGTTGGCTACGTGGAGCTGGGTACGGACTCCTGGATTGGTAAGATCACAGGCGCGATTATGGAGTCCCCTCAATACGGGTTATTGCTGTTCGTTTACACGTCAGGATTAATGTTCGTGTTGCGGTTTTTTGCAGGTCCGATCGTGGAAAGAATCTCGCCGCTTGGACTATTGACGGTAAGTGGTTTGTTAGGATTCACTGGGTTGCAACTCCTTGGGGCTGCCGAGTCAGTTTGGATGTGTATCGTTGCGGCAACTGTTTACGCATTTGGTAAAACATTTTTGTGGCCGACAATGCTTGCGGTTGTTTCTGAGCGATTCCCACAGGGTGGCGCAATTACGATCGGTGCTATGGGTGGTATTGGAATGTTATCCGCAGGTCTACTTGGAGGACCGGGTATTGGCTTTAAGCAAGATAAGTTCGCCTCCGAGCAGTTGAGTGAAACCAATCCAGCGGTTTTCGAACGCTTCAAGGCAAGCAATGAGAACAACTTTCTTTGGTTTAGTACTGTCGGTCTAGATGGAGCGAAAGTCGGCGTTCTAGCAGATGGTGGAAAGGAACTAGCTCGAGCTCAAGAAATATTGACAAAAGAGGGAAGAGAAGACACGAACACTAAAGCGCTCGCCGCGTGGTGGGATCAAGCAAAGCTGACTGCAGCCGATGACAAAAAGCCGGTCGAGGCGGCAGGTCTTTTTGGTGGTCGGATGGCACTGAAACTGACATCTTATGTCCCTGCGACAATGGCAGTTATGTACCTACTTTTGCTCGGATTTTTTGCTGCAACCGGTGGATACAAACAAGTTCATATTGATGACAAGCATTAAATTTTCGCTTTCATCTTTGTGGCTCGTTAAACCTAGCAACTACACTTTCCCCAAATGATTTTCTTTATAATTAATCCTTAATTAGGACTTGCTGGTGAGGGCTAAATTATTTGGCTGTTGGGGTAGTGCATTATCAATGCCGGGCTTTGTGTGAAAGCCAAATGGAATCCTAGATTTGAGCTTTCGCTGCGACAGTGCGTGATCGAAGATTATTCGATAAGTCTTAAAGCGGCGACAAGTCGCCGCACTACAAAGGCATGAACAACCTTACTCTGGAAAGCAAAACTATGGCGGCTCAAAAGATTCTTTTCCTCGTCGGAGATTTTGTCGAGGACTACGAAGTGATGGTTCCTTGGCAAATGTTGCTGATGGTGGGACGCGATTGTGTGGCGGTTTGTCCTGGCAAGAAAGCTGGCGACTATGTTCAGACTGCCATCCATGACTTTGATGGATACCAAACTTACAGCGAAAAACCCGGGCATCGATTTACGCTCAACGGCGACATGGATTCGATTTCGGTCGCCGAGTTCGTCGGGTTGGTGATTCCTGGCGGTCGAGCACCCGAGTATTTGCGATTAAACGACCGAGTGTTGGAAATCGTGAAGGCTTTTTTCTCGGCAAACAAACCCGTGGCTTCGATCTGTCATGGCCCTCAGATTTTGGCTGCGGCAGGCGTACTGGATGGACGGCAGTGCAGTTGTTACCCAGCAGTGCGATATGAAGTGACGCAGTCCGGTGGCAAGTACGTCGCTCCAGCCGATAGCATGGACTCGGTCCACGTCGACGGAAATCTCGTAACGGCCCCCGCATGGCCTGCCCATCCGGCATGGATGCGAGCCTTTATTGAATTGCTGGATACGACAAGTTGAGGATCTAAAAAGGCCTAAAAATTCTTGCTTCCAAGTGTGCTACACTCTACTGGTGTAATTGAGGTTTCACGGAGACACGGTCCATGGCAGCCATTCGAACAAAGATTATTGATGGGCGAATTACATTTAACGCTCCAGTTGAAATCCCAGATGTAACAGATGTTCTTGTCGAGCTGACCCCTATTCTCGATGATGCAATGATAAGCGACTCCGACTGGGATAACTCGCCCGCCAGTGTTTCAGATTGGCTAAGTTGGTGTCAATCGCTTGAGCCTCTGGTTTTTACAGAGCAGGAGCTTCTTGAGTTGGATGCCGATCGAAAATCACGAAAACAATGGGAGTTCTTGCAGTTTGAGTCCCGTGCAAAAGAAGTGTCGGAAAACTGGCGATGAAACGGTATCTGCTTGATTCAAATGCGATTACCTCTTTCGTGAATCATCGGGAACCGTTTACTACCCGGCTATGCGAAGTAAGGTTGCAGGGAAGTAAGATTGGCACTTGCGAGCCAGTAATAGCAGAGTTGTTTTACGGGATCGAGCTTAGTGCGAGCCGTGACGAAAACAAGGTGCGTCTTCAGCGAGCACTGAGGCGAATCATTTGTTGGCCGCTGGACCGAAACGCGTCACAGATTTACGGGCAAATTGCCGCGGAGTTACGCCGCCGTGGTCGCCCGATGCAAGTGGTTGACATGATGGTCGCTTCCATCGCGATATCGCTTGGGAATTGTACGGTTGTGACGACCGACAGTGATCTTTCCGCAATCCCAATGCTTTCCGTTGAAAATTGGGAATTACGTGGGTAGCAAAAGCTACTCCCATTGAAAGCAAATTGGCCGGAAATGGGGCAAAGCCATGTCCCGTACAGCGACACATCCCAACTGGTTTGGTCTAGTCACCCGGGATCTTTGGGGGCACAATAAGTGCTTTCCGCGCTTGATTTTAGGTCCTGCGCTCGCTCGCTCCTATTTGATTGCCTGGGAACTGTTTTCCGTGGACAAAAGATTTTTCGCTTGGATGCTTTTGACGATGTCGCTCTTCCTGCTGTGGACCAGCATGAATCAAAGAGCAGAACAGCAAAAAGATCTCGAAGCTCGACAAGCTGCTCAGCTCGAAGCGAAACGGATGGAAGACGCTCGAAACGTAAGGGCGAACGCTGCCAAGTTGCTCGGCGATGTGAAATTTGAGCCGTACCAGGAACCACCGTCGGAGCTGTTCACTCTGGGAACGATGAAGCCCGAGGACAAGTATCAACTTCTGGTAACGCTCTCGAATAAAGGCGCTGGAATTCATCGCGTCGAATTAGTCGAACGCCGCGATAATGGAAAGTTAAAGTATCGCTCGCTTGCTCACCAAGGGGGTTACCTGGGTTACTTGGGACTCGATGAACGTCTTGAAGAAACGGCCATGCCGAATGTACTTAATTTTCAAGCGGCTTTGAAAGATGCACCGACGACCGCTACCAACGCGGACTCTCCCGAATCGAAAGCCAAGGAGCCGGCAACAGCCCAGGCACCAACATCCAACCTGTCGCAACTCAGTACTCCGAAAGCAGGTAAGCGGATCCGAGTTGTTCCGGTTGGCTCGCCTGCAGAAGCGGCAACTTGTAAAGATTCCTCGGTCAAAGGAGGTCTCGCCGTAAGTGACATTCTGTTGAAGGTTGATGGACGCGCGATTGAGATGCCTTTCGATGTGGAGCGAGCCCTCGGAAATCGGCGACCTGGAACCTCTGTTGACGTTGAAGTTATTCGAGGCGAATCGGACTCGAAACCGCTTGTGTTCTCGGTGGTACTCGACGAACAACCGCTGGATGTCGTTCGTGTTGAAGATGACTATCCATCCGAAGGCGTTAAAGGGAATGATCTTCGTGAGTCCTTGCTTACAACTCTTGCCAAGGTCGACAACCTTGAGATCACGCCGGGCTTCCGATCGATGCCCGGACTTGAGCAAACGCTCGAAGGGAATTGGCAGTCCAAAGTAATCGAAGTCGAAAATGGTTCGGGCATCGAATTCACGTTGCCGCTTCAGAGCATGCTTGTCCAAGCGGGTTCCAAGGCAAACCTTGAATTAGTGAAGCGATATAAACTCCTGAAAACAAATGATGTAGAGAAGTTCCAGTACCACATCGATGTTGAGACGCTTGTTCGAAACTTAGATGACTCAGAACACACGGTTGCTTTGCGTCAGGAAGGAACCAATGGTTTATCGCTTGAAGCTTGGTGGTACGCGATTAAGCTGAGCCCCGACTTCTTCAATCCAGCAGGTGCTCGAGATGTCATCCTTGCAGGGCAAGAAGGTGGTCATCAGTTAATTTCACGTCGTGATATTCAAACCAACGCCTTGAGCAGCCAGGCCCAACCCGATCGACTCTTGTTCGGTTTGGATGCACCGATCGAGCAGCGTTCACTGAAGTACATCGGAGTCGATCAGCAGTATTTCACAAGTGCTTTTTTGCCACATGCTGACTCACCCGATTCGTTGAATAACATATCACAAGCGTACGCGATGGCTGTAGCTGATCCACGCGTGATCAAACCCTATAAAGATATCGCGTTGAACACGGGTTTCTGGTTTGATACGAAGAGCTTGGCTATTCCAGCCAAGGGCGAGGTCTCGCAGCGGTACCGATTGTTTGCCGGTCCCAAGGATATTGACACACTTGAACATTACGGCTTGAGCGACGCCCTGTACTTTGGATGGAAGATCTTCGAATTCGTTGCACGAAGACTATCCGGGATTCTGCATACATTTTACTGGCTAGTCCAAAACTACGGCATCGCGATCATGATGCTAACGGTTCTTGTCAGAAGCTGTATGTTCCCGCTGTCGCGGCGTGCTGCAATGATGGGACATCGCATGCAAGAGATGCAACCGGAACTTAAACGGATTAACGAGCTCTATAAGGACGACATGCAAAAGCGTGGTGTCGAGATGCAAGCTCTTTACAAGAAGTATAAGATCAACCCGATGGCATCCTGTCTGCCACTGTTTATTCAATTACCAATCTTTATCGGGCTCTATCGATGCGTTTCGGTCGATATCGAACTGCGTCAGCAACCGCTAATCCCTGGAATTCAGTGGTGCTCCAATCTTGCCGGACCTGACATGCTCGCCATGTGGCCGACGTGGATG